>CAXSEU010000008.1:0-6454 GCA_964236485.1 uncultured Lichenihabitans sp.
CCAAGACGATGCCCGTGTCGACGCTGGCCAGGTCGACCGTCAAACGATTGATGACAGCGACAGTCTGCGCCTCGTCCAGCCCCGCGCCCTTGGTGAAGTCGCCGCTCTCGTCTTTGCGGCCCGGCCCGAGTAACAGGCGCACTCCTTCAACCCCGAGCCTATCCAATTTATCGATGGCGCGCAGCACCGTGAGCCGCCGGCCCGCGTTCTCCGCGCCGCCGAGGCCGATCGCCTCCATGACGCCGTCGAGCACCTTGCGGTTGTTGACTTTTATGACGTAATCGCCGCGCCTGATGCCTAGCCGCTCGAGGCAATCGGCCGCCATCATGCACATCTCGGCGTCGGCCGCGACCGAGGCGGAGCCCACCGTGTCGGCGTCGAACTGCAGGAACTGCCGGAAGCGGCCCGGCCCCGGCTTCTCGTTGCGGAACACTGGCCCGGCCCGGTAGGAGCGGTAGGGTTTTGGCAGCGCGTCGTAATGTTCCGCCACGTAGCGGGCGAGCGGCGCCGTGAGGTCGTAGCGCAGCGACAGCCAACTCTCGTCATCGTCCTTGAACGAGAAGACGCCCTCGTTCGGCCTATCGAGATCCGGCAGGAATTTTCCCAACGCCTCGGTATATTCGACGAAGGGCGTCTCCACGGCGTCGAAGCCGTAAAGGTCGTAAGTCTCGCGGATCGCTGCCATTAGCCGTTCGGTGGCGGCGAGGTCCGCCGAGCCACGATCGGCGAAGCCGCGCGGCAGCCGGGGTTTTACGTTTGACGACGGTGTGTCTTGAGTCATGGGACTTCGATATGAGAGCGGTGCTTCCCTCATCCGGCCCGGCTTCGCCGGGCCACCTTCTCCCGTGAACGGGAGAAGGACACGGGGTCAGTGAACGGTCGGAATGATCCGCTTCAGCTTGTCGGCGATGTCGCCGACCTGCGTCTCGGTGATGATCAGCGGCGGTGTCAGGGCGATGGTATCGCCCGTGATGCGCACCATGAGGTCCTGTTCTCGGAAGGCCCGGTCCATCACCTCGTAGGCCCGCGCCCCGACAGCGTCGGGCTTCGAGGCGAGGTCGATGGCGCCGACGAGCCCGACCGAGCGGATATCGAGCACGTTCGGCAGACCGCGCAGCCCGTGGATCGCGTCGGCCCACACGGTCTCGAGCGATTTCGCGTGTTCGAACAGCTTCTCGTCCCGGTAGAGGTCGAGGGTCGCCAGTGCGGCCGCACAGGCGAGGGGATGGGCCGAATAGGTATAGCCGTGGAACAGCTCGATGGCGTGGTCCGGCCCCTTCATGAAGGCGTCGTGGACGGACTTGCGCACGATCACGCCGCCCATCGGCACGGTGCCGGAGGTGACGCCCTTGGCAAAGCAGATCATGTCCGGCACCACACCGTAGCGCTCGGCCGCGAAGCCGAAACCCAGGCGGCCGAACCCGGAGATGACTTCGTCGAAGATCAAGAGGATGCCGTATTTATCGCAGATGGCCCGGAGCCGCTGCAGGTAGCCTTTCGGGGGCGGCAGCACGCCTGTCGAACCCGCCATGGGTTCGACCACCACGGCCGCGATGGTCGAGGCGTCGTGCAGGCCCACGATGCGCTCTAGGTCGTCGGCGAGATGGGCGCCCCATTCGGGCTCGCCCTTGGTGAAGCCCTGATGCTCTCGGCTGTAGGTGTGCGGCAGGTGATCGACCCCGGCGAGAAGCGAACCGAAAAACTTGCGGTTCGACACAATGCCGCCGACCGAGATGCCGCCGAATCCGGACCCGTGATAGCCGCGTTCACGACCGATCAGCCGCTGGCGCGACCCCTCGCCCCGGATGTTGAAATAGGCGAGGGCGATCTTGAGCGCGGTATCGACCGCCTCGGACCCCGAATTGGTGAAGAAGACGTGGTCGAGATCGCCCGGTGCCAGCGCGGCGATGCGCGAGGCGAGCGCAAACGCCTTGGGATGGCCGAACTGGAAGGTCGGCGCGAAATCGAGTTCAGCCGCCTGCGCCTGGATGGCCGCGACGATCTTTTCCCGATTGTGGCCGGCGTTGGTGCACCAGAGACCCGCCGTGCCGTCCATCACGGCGCGTCCCTCCGGCGTGTAGTAGAACATGTCCTTGGCCCGCGTGATCATGCGCGGGTTTCGCTTGAATGCGCGGTTCGCCGTATAGGGCATCCAGAACGCTTCGAGGTCGTTCGGGACCTCGGCCTGATGGGCAAAAGCGGAATGGGGCGACGGCATGGCGAGGCTCGTATCGCGAGGGAGGGGACAGGGGGTAAGAGCCGGGCGTCGGCCCGTACCCCCCTGCTTCTCTTAGGCGCCTTCCACCGTCAGGTCCACGGCGACGTTGCCTCGCGTCGAATGGCTGTAGGGGCAGATCTTCTCGTGCGCCTCGGTGGCCAGTTCCTGCAGTTCGGCCTGGGGAAGGCTCTTGTCGACGACCTTGAGCTTGACCGCGATGCCGAAGCCGCCGGCGTCGCGCGGGCCGATCGAGACCGCCGCCGTCACGGTGGCGCCCGCGGCATCCTTCTTGTGCTGCTTGGCGACGAAATCGAGCGCTCCCCCGAAACAGGCCGCGTAGCCGGCCGCGAAGAGGTGCTCGGGCGTCGAGGTGCCGGGCTTGCCGGGACCGCCCATTTCCTTCGGAACCGACAGGGTGACGCTGACCGAGCCGTCGTCGGCCTTGGTCTGGCCGTTGCGGCCTCCGGTGGCGGTGGCATGGGCGGTGAAAAGCGGCTTGATGGACATGTCGATGCTCCCTGATGTCGGACGGTCGTGACCTCGGGCCACAAGTCTGACGTGCGGGTTTATAGGGCTCAGAGGGTGACGTTCAACGAGAAACGCCGTGAGCCGATCAAAGGCCGGTCGCGTGTGCGGAGTTCGCGCGCTTGCGTTCGATCGCCGCGCGGAGTTCCCCTTCTAGGCTGGCGGCGCGGTGGGCGGCCGTATGCTGGGCGAGCACGCGGGCGCGGCCGGCCGTGCCGAGCGTCTCGCGACGCCGCTCGTCGAGGTTCAGCCCGTCGAGGACGGCTCCCGTCCCCTCGGCGAGCAGGATCTCTCGCCCGGGCTCGAAGATGGTGTCGATGCCCGACCAGACGTCGGAAATCATCGGCGTGCCGCAGGCGGCGGCTTCGAACAGGCGCACGCTCGGGCTGAAGCCGGCCTTCACCATGTCGGCTCGGGTGACGTTCAGGGTGAAGCGGCTTCGGGCGTAAAAGGCCGGATGATCGGCGGGGGGCACGTGCTGCAGGCGCTCGACGTTGGCAGGCCAGACGATGTCGCCCGGGTAGAGCGGCCCGGCGACGACGAAGCGGCGATGTGGCGCCTGCCGCGCGGGCTCGATCAGCAGGCGTTCCAGCGCGGGCTGGCGGTCGGCGCTGTAGGTGCCGAGGTAGCTGAGATCCCAATGCGTCGCGGCCTCGATCGGCTTGTAGGTCTGCTCGTCGACCGAACAATAGAGCGCCCGTGCGGCCGGTGATCCGAACTCCCGTTCGAGCCGCTGGAGGATGGGTCCGCCCGAAAACGACAGGTAGGGGTCGTAGCGCGCGACCAGCGCCCTCGAGAGGTATTCCTCGTCTCGCGCTTCGAGCTTCGCCACCGTGACCGGCGTGTCGATATCGTAGAAGGCGACGGCGCCGCGGGCAATGGACTGCACCCAGGTGCCGACCGCGACACCGTCCGGCACATAGGATCCCACGATGACGGCGTCGGCGTCGCCCACCAGATCACCGTGGCGCTCGAGGTTGGCGAGATCGCCATAGAGGATGAGGTCGCAGAAATCCGGAGCCGCGAGGTCGCGGTGTTCCCCGGCATACCAGGGAACGTCGCGTTCGAGGAAGGTCACGTGGTGGCCTCGCGCGGCGAAAGCCTTGAGGAGCGCCCGATAGGTCGTGGCGTGACCGTTGCCCCAGGAGGACGACAGGCTGAGGCCGAGGACGACGAGCCGCAGGGGCTTGGTGGTCACGGCGCCGCCGTAGCATGGCGACCGGCCAGCTCGCCCTTGAGCAGCGCGTCGACCTCGGCGCCGCGATGCGCGTAGGTGTGATGGGCCAGGACCTTGGAGAGCGCCGCCTGGCCGATGGTCCGGGCGTGCGCGGGCGTGAGCGCCCGAAGGTGTTCGGCGACATCCGCGCCGTCACGCGCCACCAGCACCTCCTGGTCCGGGATCAGGAAGCTTTCGACCCCCTCCCAGGCATCGGTGATCAGGCAGGCGGCGGCGCCCGCCGCTTCGAAGACCCGGGTGGCGGGCGAGAAGCCGGTCGCCGCCATGGAGTCTCGCGCGACGTTCAATACGGCCATGGGCGAGGCGTTGAAGCCGTTGTGGTCGGCCGTGCCGACATGGCCGATCCGGTTGATGTTGCCCGGCATGGCCTTGTCGTTCCAGCCGTTGCCGCCGATGAGGAATTTTCGGTCCGGCAGCCGCGATGCGGCCGCGATGAAGAACTGTTCGACCCGCGTTTCGCGGTCGGGCAGGCGGTTCGCGAGAAAGTTGAGGTCGCCGGCAAATCGCGGCACGGCCGGCACGGGGTGATGCGTCGTCGGATCGAGCGCGTTGTAGATCGGACGGCAGAACCGCGCGCCCAAGGCACGATAGGCCGAGACCACGGGCGGGCCGCCGCCGAAGGTCAGCACGGCGTCGAGCGCGGGGAGGTGCCGGCGCAGCGGATGATCGGGACCCGCGGCGTGCATTTCCTCCAGCGTGGCCGGCGCGTCGACGTCCCAGAAGATCCGCGAGGCCTCCGGGCGCGCGGCCGCCATGACCCGGTCCAGCAGTTCGTCGTCGAAGACGCCGACGCCGGAGGCCTTCACCACGACGTCCGCGCGGGCCGCTTCCGCGGCGACCTCGGCGGTCGCCTCGCCGGTAGCCGGGTAGACGACGACCTTGGACCAGGCGGGTGGATCGATGTCGCGATGGCTTTGCCGATCGAAGGCGTCGGGTTCGTAGAAGGTGATCTCGTGGCCGCGCCCGGCAAAATCACGCAGCAGGCCTCGGTAGTAGGTCGCGGCGCCGTTCCAGTAGGAAGAGAGAAGGCTCGATCCGTAGAATGCGATTTTCATGGATGTGCGGTACCTGCGGCCGATGACCATGTCTGATCGGCCGGGGGGTCGAGCGACGCCAGGATGGCCATCAGTTCGTCCACCCGGTGGGCGCAGCTATGGCGCGATCGGATGGTGTGAAGGCCGTGCGACACCAATGCGTCGCGGAGCGCGGCGTCCTGATCGATGGCGGCGAGGTGGTGCCGCATTTCGCTGCCGTCGCGCGCCACCAGGAAGTCCTCCCCCGGGCTGAACAGCGCCTCGCTGTCCTGCCAGGGCGCGCAGACCAGGGATATGCCGCACGCGAGGGCTTCGAAGACGCGGATCGTCGGGATACCGGGCAGGCGCTCGACATAGAAGCGGCGTGGAACGTGCACGGTGGCGCGGACGCAAAGATGTCGGGCGCCCGCGCGTTGGGCAGCCAACCCCGATAGATGGCGCCACGGCGGCGCAGGGTTCCCAGGGCGTCGGCCGGGTAGCGGACCCCGTAGACGTCGAGCGCCATGCCGAGCGCCTGAGCCGGCCCGAACAGGAAGCGGTCGAGTTCCTCGGTGCGCTCGCCGTCGCCCCAGTTGCCGATCCAGACGAGACCGCGACGCTCCGTCTCGACCGCCGGGGGATGGAAGAGCCGCAGGTCAGCCGCCTCATGCCAGACCCAGACGCGTCCGCCCCAACCCCAACCCCGATAGACCTCCGCCAGGGTCTCTCCGAACGCCAACACGCCGTCATAGCCGGCGAGGTCGAACGCGTCGATCGCCCGGGGGTCGCTGACCGCACGATGGTGGGTGTCGTGGAACAGCAGGACGAAATCGCCCCCGTCCTGCCGCGCGCGGCCCACGGCCGCGACCAGCGCCGGATCGTTCCACTCGTGCACGACGACGAGGTCGGCGCCATCGCAAAGGGCCGCGGCGTCGACCTCGGCGCCGTAGCTCCGGGGGCGCAACCCCGGGTACGATTGCTCGAAGGGCCGCAGCCCGTCCTCGCCGTGGTCGGCCAGGAGATTGTCGAGGCTCCAGGATCGGGCCGGTTCGAAACAGCGGACGTCGTGACCCCGCGCCTCCAACTCGGAGATGACGCCGCGCAGGAAATGCGCGTTGCCATGATTCCAGCAGGAGCGTAGCGAGTGGGTGAAGTAGACGATCCTCACGCGGCCGACGCCTGACCGTCGGAGACATCAAGCCGCGGCGCCAGCCGGCGGTAGAGCGCGACATAGCCTGCTGTCGTGGACGCCATCGTGTAGCGTTGCGCGCGAAGCGATGCGGCACGGGAAAAGGCCCCGAGGCGATCCGGCTCGTCCAAGAGGCCCCGGATCGACGCCGCGAAGCCGTTCACATCGACGGGAGCAACGAAAAGCGCGGCGCCGTCCCACAATTCGCGGAAGGTCGGGATGTCGGCGAGAACCAGCGCCGCTTCGGCCTTGGCGGCCTCGAGCACGGCCAG
>CAXSEU010000008.1:6464-9786 GCA_964236485.1 uncultured Lichenihabitans sp.
GATCGATGTCGATCATGATGAACCCGACTGCGACACGGCCGTCGGCGAGGATCGACGACAGGTCGCGATCGAGGCGGCGGCGGTTGGCGAGCGACGTGAGGCCGTCGGTCAACGACAGCTTCGTCAGCCCACCATGCCGCTCGGCCGCATCGAGCGCCCCCCGAACGTCGAGCGTGTCGAAGCGCCGGCTCGTTCCATCCGGCGCTGTCGTGGGTCCGAGCGCCACGATTGGTATTGCGAGGCGTGCGGCGACGCGATCGAGGGTCGAGATGTCCTTGCCTTCGTCCCACAGGCGTCCGGCGGTGAGGACCATGACGTCCTTGGCTCCAGCAGCCACGGTCTCCGAACGGCGCCCGTTGTGGATCACGGTCGGGGCCGGGATGCCGTAGAGGCGCGCCGTCTCGCGGGCGAAGGAGAGGCTGGGTGCGACCAGAGCCGCACAGGCCCGGTAGCCGGCCGCGGTGGCTTCGATGCGCCAGGCGAAATCCGCCGGGGGTTCACCCCCTTTGACGGCGCTCCACCAGGTCCGCAGGCACGAGTGACAGACGCCGAGCACCGGCACGTTGAACGCCGCAAAGGCCGCGAGGGCCGGGCTGTTCAGATGGATGATGTCCGGCCGCACGTCGGCCGCCAGCTGGGACAGCAATCGAGCCGCGCGGCGCAGCTCGTCGGCGTCGCCCGCGGTCCAGTCGAGCGGCGCGTCGATGTCCACGAGGTGTGCTCCGACGCCCTCGGCGCAGCGGCGCTGATCGGCTGACGGCGGCGGACCCAGGATGGCCAAGGTAGTCGAAACTCCGGCCGCCGCGAGACCTTGCACGAGGTCGATCGCATAGGTCCAGACCCCCCCGACGGCGTCGGCCGTCATGAGGACGTGCGGGCCCGGCGCGGGCGACGGGCCCGTCGCGGGAGGCCGCATCAGGCTTCCAGCATCGCCAGCGGCAGGGGATCGTCCGCCTGGAGGTCGCTGAGGCTCTCGAACTGCCCGAGGTAGTGGGCATGCGCCCGCTCCCACGCGACCTCGTCCGGCTCGCCCCAGAGCTTGCGGTAGTCCGGGGAGGACGGGTAGGGATAGAGCGGTACGGGATCGTTGGCCCAGACGCCATGGGCCGCGAGCCGTTCACGCCATCGCGAGACTTCGGCCGGATCGTCACCGGCCTGTCCGATCAGGTTGGCTTGCACGAATGCGACGGACCTGCGGGCCTGGATCAGCCTCTCGGTCAGCTCGTCCGTGGACATCCGGCAGTTCTTGTCGAGGCTGGCGCGCCCCGCCACGGTCAGGCTTTCCACCCCCGCCTCGATCGACACGCAGCCCGCGCGCCCGAGGAGGTCGAGCAGCTCCGGCTTCCAGAGGTCGATCCGGGTCTGTATGCCAAAGGTGATGGGGCGCTCCACGAGGGCGTGCAGCAGCGCCGGTTGCGGCAGGAATATCTCGTCGATGAAGTAGATGTAAGTGGCGCCGCCGGCGATGAGGCCATCGACCTCGGCGAGGACGAGATCGAGATCACGCCGGCGATACTTGTCGCGGAAGTCGATCTTCGCGCAGAAGCTGCAGCTATAGGGACAGCCGCGTGACGCCTCCACCTCGGCCCCGGGGCCGGGCGCCTCGCTGCCGTAGCGGTGGTGGTGATGGTGGTGCCGCGCCAGCCATTCGGCGGGCCAGCGCAGGGCCGGCAGGTCGGTGAAGCGGCTTGCGTGCGGGCCGCCGGTGACGATGGTCCTGTCCTCGGACCGGAAGGCGATGGCGGGGAGGGACTCCCATGACGCGCCCGTCGCGAGGCGCGCGACGATCTCCTCGCATTCGCCCCGCACCACCACATCGCAGCGGAGCTTCGCCAACGTCGCCTCGGGTGTCGCCGATCCGTGCGGCCCCACCGCGACCGTCAGACCGCCACACCGGCCGAGATCCGCCAGCACCTCCCTCGGCACGCGCAGCTCGGGCTGGGCGCAGCGCCAGAAGAGGTAGGTCGGCGCGGTCGCGACCACCGTCATGTCGGGACGGTAGTCCGCGATCATGGCAACGAGCGAGGCATTGTCCCGGCCCATGAGAGCGCCGTCGAGCAGGAGGGTCTCGTGTCCGGCATCCTCCAGCAACGCTTTGCTGTAACCGAGTTCCAAGGGAAGATGCGGCTCGCGGCAGCCGAAATAGATGCTGTTGCGGAACGACCAGGCCGGGTTGAGCAGGGCGACTCTCATACGGCGACTTGCAGCGCCGGCCGGGCCGCCTGGACTGAGGGATGCTGAAGCCTCAGCCACGTGGCAAGGTCCGAAAGGCCTTCCCGCCACGCCAGGGGCTTTGGCAGGTTGAGCGCGTCCGCGACGGCCCGCGTGTCCGCGACGAAATACTTCTGGTCGCCATCGCGCCATCTTTCGAAGGTCACGTTCATGGATCGGCCTGTCAGGCTCTCGATCTCTTGAACGAGTTGGCGAAGGCTGACGGCATTGCCTCCGCCCCCGCCCAGATTGAAGGCCCGGCCCGAAACCGCGTCGATATTGCGCCACGCCGCCGTATAGGCGTCCACCGCATCGCGCACGTGCAGGATGTCGCGTACCTGCCAGCCGTCCCCGTAGATGCTGATCGGCCGACCCTTCAGCGCCTGGATCAGGAAATGCGCCACCCAGCCCTGGTCCTCGGTGCCCATCTGCCGGGGGCCATAGATGCAGCTCATCCGCAGGACGCAGGTGGACAGGCCGAAGCTCCGCGCATAGTCGAGAACATACTGGTCGGCCGCCCCTTTGGAGCAGCCGTAGGGCGTATGGAAGCTCAGCGGCCGCGACTCGTCGATGCCATGCGTGCGCAGGTCGTGGGACGCCGGCTGGTGGCCATCCCGGTCGAGCCGCAAGGCGACATCCGCGAGGTCGCCGTAGACCTTGTTGGTGGAAGCGAAGATCATCGGCGTCTTGCGGGGCTTGACCCGCAGGGCTTCGAGCAGGTTCACGGTGCCGCGGATGTTGATCTCGAAATCCTCGACCGGATCGACGAGGCTCGTGGTGACCGCGACTTGCGCCGCCATGTGAAATACCGCGTCGGCGTCCGAGACCGCCGCGGCGACCGCCTCGGCGTCACGGACGTCGGCCACGATGGCCTCGATCCGGCTGCCGTGCTTATCCTTGAGCCATTCGAGGTTGCGCTCGACGCCTGGACGCCGCAGTGCATCGAAGACCACGACCGCGCATCCCTCGCCGGCCAATCGGTCGGCGATGTTGGACCCGATGAATCCCGCGCCGCCCGTAACGAGAACCTTGGTCGTCGTGGTGCCTGACGTCACGCCACCAATCCCCTCGCCTCGAGTTCCTCGCGCGCCTTGACGACGTGGTCCCTGGC
>CAXSEU010000008.1:9796-15203 GCA_964236485.1 uncultured Lichenihabitans sp.
TTTTTTTTTTTTGGTTTTTTGTTTTTTTACCCATTCCGCAAGCTCCGCCAGTCCCCGGGCGAAGTCCTGCCGCGGCGCATAGCCGAGCACCGTCTTCGCCTTGGTGAGATCCGGGATGCAATGGCGCACGTCGCCGACGCGCGCCTTCTGAGTGATGTCGGGCCGCAGGTCCGCGCGACCCATGGACCCGCTCTGCAGACGAGCCACCTCCTCGACGGTGCGGTTTTCGCCGCTGCCGATGTTGAAGACCTCGCCCGGGGCCTTCGGATGATCGAGCGCGAGCAGGAAGGCCTGCACCACATCGGACACATGAATGAAGTCGCGCCGCTGCTGCCCGTCTTCGAACACCATCGGGCTCTGCCCATTGGCGATACGGGAGGCGAAGATGGCGAGCACGCCGGTATAGGGGTTGGAAAGGGCCTGGCCGGGACCATAGGCGTTCCACAGTCGCAAGGCCGTCCCCTCCATGCCATAGGCGGGAGCGAGCGTCAGGGTCAGCCGCTCCTGAACGTATTTGCCGATGGCATAGACCGATTTCAGCGCCGGCTGCTTGGTTTCGGGTGTCGGCACGGGTTTCAGCGGCTGGCCGGCTTCGTCTTGCGGATCCCAGCTCCCATCCGGATTGCGCCCGCCGCGCACCACGTCCTGGCGCAGATCCCCGTCAACCGTATGGTAGAGTCCTTCGCCGTAGATGCTCATCGAAGACGCCGTCACGACGCGCCGGACGGGATGCTCGATGAGCTGCTGGAAGAGCACCGCCGTGCCGAGTTCGTTGACCGAAGTATAGTGTTCGACCGCATACATGCTCTGGCCGACGCCGACCTCCGCCGCGAGGTGGATGATGGCATCCGCGCCCCGCAGCGCTCTGCGCACGGCCGCCGAATCGCGGATATCCCCCACGATGAGCTCGGCATCGGCCGCAAGATCGTCCGGGCGGCCGCCTTCGCCATGCACCTGCGCGATCAGGCCGTCCAGCACCCGAACCTTGTCACCCCGTTCCACCAGCGCCTTCGCCACGTGCCGCCCGATGAACCCCGCCCCCCCGGTAATCAGAACAGAACTCGGCACGATCGACGACCTCGTCAGCTTGAATCTCGGACGTCCGGGACGAAACCCCGCACTCCGCCTTCGGCGCTACCCCGTTGATCTACGCCGGGATAACGCAATAGGAGTTACGAACATCCTCGGCCGGATGCAAGTTCCTGCCGCCTCAGGGAGCAGGAACTTTCCTCCGGCCGCACGGCTTGGTGGTCGAACGAGCGCGAAGCATAGATGGCCAGCCTGTCTTGGTGGTCCATCCGAGAGGTCGGCAATGAGTCGCAGAAAGGTTCGCGTCGGGGTGGTCGGGGTCGGCAATTGTGCGTCGGCCTTCGTGCAAGGCGTATCGTTCTATGCGGAAGCCGGCGATAATTCCCCTCCGCCGGGGATCATGAACGTCGACCTCGGCGGATACCTGATCGGCGACATCGAGGTCGCCTCGGCGTTCGACATCCATGCGGGCAAGGTCGGCATCGACCTCTCCGACGCGATCTTCGTCAAGCCGAACAACACCATGACCTTCGCGACTCCGCGCCGCTCGGGCGTCACCGTGCGTCGGGGGCCGGTGATGGACGGCATCGGCCGCTACGTCGCCGACGACATCGAATGCGCCGAAACGCCCGAGGTCGACGTCGCGGAGGTCCTGCGGGAGACCCGCACGGATGTGCTGGTTTCCTACCTTCCGGTCGGATCGCAACAGGCGACGGAATATTACGCCGAGCAGGCGCTCGCGGCCGGGTGCGCCTTCGTCAATTGCATTCCGGTCTTCATCGCCTCGGATCCCGCCTGGGCGGCGCGCTTCGCCGAGCGCGGCCTGCCGATCATCGGCGACGACATCAAGAGCCAGGTCGGCGCCACCATCGTCCATCGGGTGCTGGCCAACCTGTTCCGCGAGCGCGGCGTGAGGCTTGACCGGACCTATCAGCTGAACTTCGGCGGCAACGCGGACTTCAAGAACATGCTCGAACGCGAGCGACTCGAATCGAAGAAGGTCTCGAAGACCCAGGCGGTGACGAGCCAGCTCGATGTTCCCTTGATGGCGGACGACATCCATATCGGCCCATCGGATTTCGTGCCGTGGCTGTCCGACCGCAAGTGGGCGCACATCCGCCTCGAGGGCACGAGCTTCGGAGGCGCGCCGCTCAACCTCGAACTCAAGCTCGAGGTCTGGGACAGCCCGAACTCGGCGGGTATCGTCATCGACGCCGTGCGGTGCGCCAAGCTGGGGCTGGATCGCGGGCTGGGCGGCCCGCTTCTGGCCCCGTCGAGCTACTTCATGAAATCGCCGCCCCAGCAATGCGACGACAACGAAGCCCGACGGCGGGTGCAGCGGTTCATCGACGGCGAAGACGATCAAGGGTTCGAGATCGCCGGATATACCCAATCGGATCGCCGGGCTCGATGACCGCCACGATCCTGCTGGTTCGCCATGCCTCGCACGACCGGCTTGGCCGAGTGCTATGCGGCCGCATGGCCGGCGTGACGCTCAGTGCCGCCGGGCAACGCGAGGCCGAAGGTCTGGCGGCGGCGATCCGCCGCGGCGGCCCTGTCGACGCCATTTACGCCAGTCCGCTCGAGCGGGCAGGCGAAACCGCCGAGCCGATCAGTCGTGTCTCGGGCGTGCCGGTGGTGATCGAGGCGGATCTCGACGAGGTCGATTTCGGATCCTGGAGCGGAGCGGATTTCGACGACTTGGCGGGCGATGAGCGCTGGCAATACTGGAACCGCGAACGCGACCAGGGGCGGCCGCCCGGAGGCGAGACCATGGCGGAGGCGCAATGCAGGGTCGTGCGCGTCCTCGATCGGCTTCGCGAGGCGGATGGAGACAGGACCATTGTCCTCGTCAGCCACGCCGACCTGATCAAGACCGGGCTCGCCTGGGCGCTCGGTCTGCCCCTGGCTTTCTACGCGCGCTTCGAAATCTCCCCGGCTTCTGTGAGCCGCCTGATCGTCGCGCCCGGGCACGTCAAGGTCTGGAGCATCAACGAGACCTTGGCGGCGTGATCATGAACCAGGCGGAAATCCGGCGGAAGGTCGAGGCGCTCGGCGACTGGTTCCACGATATGGATCTCGGTGGCGTCCAGACGGCGCCCGATCACTTCCTCTACGATTACCCAAACAACAAGTGGTCGCACTTCGCGCACGCGGTTCCGGAGGACCTCGGCGGCAGGACGGTACTCGATATCGGCTGCAACGCGGGGTTTTACGCGATCGAGATGAAGCGGCGTGGCGCGGATCGCGTCGTCGCCATCGATTGTGACGAACGCTACCTCGCCCAGGCGCGCTTGGCCGCGGACGTGAAAGGCGTGTCGATCGAGTTTCACAACCTCTCGGTCTATGACGTGGCGAGCCTTGGCGAGCGCTTCGACCTCGTCATCTTCATGGGCGTCCTCTACCACCTTCGTCATCCATTGCTGGCCCTGGACCTCATCCACGACACAGTGGCCGGGGACCTGATGCTGTTCCAGACGATGCAACGGGGCGCCGACACCGTCGACAGCGTGCAGGCGGACTACGACTTCTTCAGCGCCGACCATTTCGACGCTCCCGGCTATCCCAAGATGCACTTCATCGAGCATCGCTATGCCGCCGACCCCTCGAACTGGTGGGCCCCGAACGCCGCCTGCACCCAGGCCATGCTCCGGAGCGCCGGGTTCCGCATCGTTTCCCAACCCGAGGCGGAGGTCTATCTCTGCGCCGTCGCCGAGCGCCCCTATGGGGTGAAGACCACCTATCCGGCACGCCCGCCGTCCCTTCGTCCGAGGACCGAATGATCGAAGCCGTCAAGATCTGGAACGAGCCCAACAACAAGTCGCATTGGGACCCGAATCTCGATCCCGAATGGCGCCTCTTCGCCGCGATGACGCGTCTCGCCGGCCAGGCGATCCGCGCCGAGAATACGACCTTGCCCCGCGTGCTCGGCGGCATGTCGCCCATCGATCCCGAATTTATCCGCAAGCTCGAAGCTTTGGGAGCCGTGGACGAGATCGACGTCGTCGCGGTTCATGGTTTCCCGCTCGACTGGAACCTGTGGCAGATCGACGAATGGCCGAACAAGCTCGACGAGATCGCCGCCGTCACGCGAAAGCCGATCTGGGTGACCGAGGTGGGAGTCTCCTCCTTCGGGGCCGAAGAGGTGCAAGCCTGGGGCGTCCGGCGAACCGCCGAACTCCTGATCGGCAAGGCGCCTCGCATCCACTGGTACAGTCTCTACGACCTGCCGCGCAGTTGGGGCGCCACCACCCGCCACCGCGAGGCTGAAGGATCCTCCTACTATCGGCACTTCTACATGGGGTTGCTGCGTGAGGACGGAAGCCCGAAACCGAGCCTCGACGTCTATGCCGATTTCGCCGCCGGGATGGGTCTTTGCCAATGGTTCCACTTCGAGGACCATCGGCTCGAGGATGCGGTGGTCTGGATGAAGCGGCTCGGCGTCAGGCACCTGCGCACCGGCCTCTCCTGGGCCGACAGTTTCCGCCCCGAGGCGCTGCGCTGGTTCGACCGGCAGATGAATGCGCTCGCGGATTTCGAGGTCACCGTGACCTTCTGCTTCACCCCCCAGCATCGGGGGCTCGAGGCGCACCATAGCTCGCCCCCCCAGGTGGCCGAGGAGTTCGCGGAATTCTGCGGCGCCATGGTGCGGCGCTATGCGCCTTCGCCGGCTTTCGCACGGCCAGCCCTGATGAGCGCCTGAAGCCTCCGGCGTGATCGTCTTCGGCGACAGGACGCGCGCGGAGGATCCGCGGCGTATGCTGGCCTCGCTTCGAGAGACGGTGCTGGAGGCGCGCCGCGCGGCGCCGGGCGTCGTTCCCCACGATCTCCTCGTGACGGCGTTGATCGAGGGCGGCGAGTTGGCACAGGGGATCGGCGACGCGGAAATGGCCGTCGCCGGCCGTGACCACCGGTCCGCGGCGCAGAGCGCCAGCATGGCGCTGGTGCTCGCCTTGGCTCGGCAGGTGGGGGCGTCATGGTCGAGCGGGTTTCGTTCTCCCGTCGTCCCGGTCGAGGAGGAGGTCGAGGCGCTTGCGGGGCTGACGCTGCCCGCATCGGTGGCCGTCAATCAGCCGGAAGGCTACGCGCATTACGCCCTCTACCCGGAAGCCTATTTCGAGGCCGGGCGGAGCTTGTCGCCGGACGTCCGGGTCATCGGACTGCGCAGCATCGGCACGAGCCTCGCCGCGATGGTGGCCGCCGGGGCAGGGGCGTCGCTGCCGCTGACCCTGCGGCCCGTCGGGCATCCGTTCCGGCGCCGCATCGCCCTCGAGGCGGAGCTTCTGACGGAGATCACCGCCGACCCTCGATGCGGCTTCGCCGTAGCCGACGAAGGCCCTGGTCTGTCGGGCAGTTCCCTGAACGCTGTGGCGGACCT
>CAXSEU010000008.1:15213-18704 GCA_964236485.1 uncultured Lichenihabitans sp.
GAGGACGCCGGGGTCGAACCCGGCCGGATCATCTTCGTCCCCGGCCACGCGGGATCCCCGGGCGAGCACGTCTCGCCGCGCCATGCGGCGCGCTGGGCCGGAATCGATCGGCGCATCGTCGGCTTCGATGACCTGATCCTGCCGCGCCTGGCCGCGGCCGTGGAGGATCTCACAGGGCCGGCGTCGCAACCCCTGCTGGACCTCTCGGGCGGTCGGTGGCGGGACTTCCATTACCGGCTTGCGGCCGAGCGGCCCCCCGTCCATGCGACGCAGGAGCGTCGCAAATTCCTGCTTCGAAGCTCCGGCGGCACCTACCTTCTGAAATTCGCTGGCCTCGGCCGCACCGGCGCGACGGCCCTCGATCGGGCCTCGCGCCTCCATGTGGCCGGCTTCGCGCCGGAGCCCCTCGGGGTGCGGCTCGGTTTCCTGGTGGAACGCTGGGAGAGCGAAGCGGTCCCGTTGCGCCTCGCGGTCGCTGACCGGCAGGCACTTCTGGGCTTCGTCGGCCGATATCTCGCTTTCCGCCGGACGCGGTCGGCGGAAAGAACCGCCGGCGCGGACCTCGACGCGCTCGCCGAGATGACGCGGGTCAACATCGGCGAAGCCCTGGGACGCGAGGCGCAAGCGGCCTGGGAAGCGCGCTACGGCGCCCTCTCCCGGCTGCCCGGTCCGGTCCCGGTGGAAACCGACAACCGCCTCCATGCGTGGGAGTGGCTGCAGACGCCCGAGGGGCGTCTGATCAAGACCGACGCGATCGACCACAACCGGGCTCATGATCTCGTCGGGCATCAGGACATCGTCTGGGACATCGCCGGGGCCGCGATCGAGTTCGCCTTCACGGCCGAGGAAGTCGACCGCCTGGTGTCCATCATCGAAGCCGACGGGCGGCCCGTTGCCCGGCCGCTCCTGCGCTGGATGATCCCGGCCTATCTGGCCTTCCAGATCGGCCTCTGGACCATGGCGGCCGGTCAGGCGGAAGGCCCGGAGCGCCGGCGCATCGAGACGCTGCTCGGACGTTACGGAGGCCTCCTGCACGCGCTCCTGGCGCCCGGGACCTCGGAGGCCGAATGACCATGGCCTTGCCGGTCGAGCGAGGTCGGGAGGCTGCGCGCTCGAATTGCCCCGTGGTCGGGAACGATGAGGTGAGCGAGGTGATTGGACCCGTGACCTGCTACCTTAGGAGACGACCCATGGCCGACAAGAACCTCGCGGCGCTGTTCCTGCACCAGATGAAGGACACCTACTTCGCCGAGAACGCCATCGTGAAGGCCCTGCCCAAGCTTGCGGCGGCGGCGCAGTCGGAGGAGCTGAGGGGAGCCTTCGGGGTGCACCTCGAGGAAACCAAGACCCAGATCAAGCGCCTGGAGCGCGTGTTCGAACTTATCGGGCAGAAGCCCGAAGGCGTGGAGTGCAAGGCGATCATGGGCATCGTCGCCGAGGGCGACGAGATCCTGGAAGAGTTCGGTGGCAGCGAGGCACTCGACGCCGGCCTCATCGCAGCCGCCCAGGCGGTCGAACATTACGAGATCGCCCGATATGGCACCTTGCTGGCCTGGGCGAAGCAACTGGGACTCGGCGAGGTGGAGACCCTGCTCCAGGACACGCTGATCGAGGAGGAGAACACCGACGAGATGTTGTCGGAACTCGCCGAAGACGCGGTGAATGCCAAGGCCGGCGGCGCCTGACAGCATCGGTCGCGGCTGGCCCGCGAGACGCGATATGGCTCCCGAAGCCGTGCGCTGGAGGGGTTGGGGCCGCGCCGTCGTGGAGCGAGCGCGACGGGCGGCCCGCCTTCATCGACGTCGGCCGCCGGGATTCGCGGGCGCGGATCCGGTCGGGGCACGGGCCGCATGGGAACTACGCATGACGCGCGCTGCGCCGCCGCAGGGCATCTGCGGAACCCATGGCGCTGGCGGCGATCATCCGTTCCCGCCCGACCTGATCACGGCGTCCGCGATGTCGATCAAGCGGTCGATCTCCTGCTGCGTCAGGATCAAGGGATCGCCACTCGCATCACGGGCACTCGTCAACGTGGCGTGGCGCCGGTCATCATACTGAATCTTGAACGTGATGCCGTTTGCCTCGCCTTCGAAGTCCCGCACGCCGCCGTGCCCAAGCTCTGTCATGCCGCGCCTTTCCGTTATCAGGCCTTGGCTCGTCGTAAGGTCGGTCGCCCGCTGGACCTCAGCGGCCTTCCATCGCTTTCACGGCTTTTTGGCACTGCGCGCTAAGTTGCGCGCGATGGGTCTTCATGCAAGAGGATGCCTTGGCCTCGTCCGTGACGACATCGCCGCATAGCCTCATGGCGTCGTCAGTGCATAAAGCCTGCGTCTGCTGCCGAAGCTGCTCCTTGTCCAGAGCCGATGCGGGTGTGGCGACGCTGAGGGCCAGGAAAAGGCCAGCCGGGATGATGGTGGTGCGCATGATCGATCCTCACGAGGTAAGCGATCAACGTCGCCGTCCCTGACGATGATCCCGCGAGGCGCAAGGGCAGGCAGTGATGGACGGCCTGCGCACCTCGTGTATAAGCGCCGCTTCGGCCGGTCCCTGCGGGCCAGACCGCGTCTGAAGCCAGTGTCCGTCGGTGTCCTCGAGGCGTCGGTGAACGGGGGAGCGACGGTCTCGTCGAGGTGGGCGCGGTCGCGCGGAGAGTGGGATGGTGAAGGAGATGGCCGGCAACGAACGCGCGTCGCGGCGGCCTTGGGCGCCCGATACATGGCGTCGAAAGGCCATCGAGCAGGTGCCGGATTATCCGGACTTGGAGGCGCTCTCAGCGGTCGAGCGGCAGATCGCGGGCTTTCCGCCGCTGGTCTTCGCCGGGGAGGCGCGCAAGCTCAAGCGGACGCTGGGCGAAGTCGCCAGGGGCCGTGGCTTCCTGTTGCAGGGCGGCGACTGCGCCGAGGCTTTCGCAGAACATGCGGCGGACAATATCCGCGACACGTTTCGCGTTTTTCTGCAGATGGCCATTGTTCTCACCTTCGCGGGCGCCTTGCCGGTCGTGAAGATCGGACGCATCGCGGGGCAGTTCGCCAAGCCGCGTTCCGCGCCGACGGAGGCGATCGGCGGGGTCGAACTGCCGAGCTACCGCGGCGATATCGTCAACGGGATCGAGTTCGAAGCCGCGGCGCGCACGCCCGATCCGCAGCGCCAGCTCGACGCCTACCGTCAATCCGCCGCCACGCTGAACCTGCTGCGGGCCTTCGCGACGGGTGGCTACGCCAATCTCGAGAACGCCCATCGCTGGATGCTCGGCTTCGTCAAGGACAGCCCGCAGTCGAGTCGCTACGGCAAGGTGGCCGACCGGCTGACCGAGGCGCTCGGCTTCATGCGGGCGATTGGCCTCGATGCGGAAAACCATCCGGAACTCCGGCAGACGGAGTTCTATACCTCCCACGAGGCGCTGCTCCTGGGCTACGAACAGGCCATGACCCGGATCGATTCGACCAGCGGCGACCCGTATGCCACGTCGGGACACATGATCTGGATCGGCG
>CAXSEU010000009.1:0-16056 GCA_964236485.1 uncultured Lichenihabitans sp.
GGTCGATGCTGGGGCCGCTCGCCGACCCGCGCGCCGTGGCGGCGCTGAACCACCAGCTCGGCACCGACCGCCCGTTGCTGTTCCAGTACGGGGACTGGATCAGCCACCTCGCCGTGGGCGACCTCGGCACGTCCTACACGTTCCGCTCTCCCGTGGCGCCGTTTCTCGGCACGGCGCTCCTGAATTCGTTGAAACTCGGGGCCGTCGCCTTCCTGATCGTGGTTCCCCTCGGGATTCTCGGTGGCGTGGGGGCGGCGCTAAAGCGCGATCGTCTGGTCGACCGCGCCATCGTCCTGACCGGACTCACGGCCACGGTGGTTCCCGAGTTCGTCTCGGGCATCGTGCTGATCCTGATCTTCGGCATCGGCCTGCGGGTTTTTCCGATCTCGGCGACGCCCCCTCCGAACGCCGGGTTCTTTGTGCAGCTTTACTACCTGATCCTGCCTTCGGTGCCCCTGGTGCTGGTGCTGTTCGGCTATATCGCCCGCATGGCCCGGGCCGGGACGATCGCGGCGCTCGACAGCGATTACACCCGCACGGCGGTGCTCAAAGGCCTGCCCTGGCGCACCGTGATCTGGCGTCATGTGCTTCGCAACGCGCTGCTTCCGACCATCACGGTCGTGGCGTCCCAGACCGGCTATCTGATCGGCGGGCTCGTAGTCATCGAGACGCTTTTTCACTACCAGGGGATCGGCGGGCTCATCTACACGGCGGCCCGCAGCCATGATTTTCCCATGCTGGAGGCCGGCGTCCTCACCATCGGCCTCATCTTCGTGATCTCGACGCTGGCCGCGGATCTCGCCTATGCGGCGCTCGACCCGCGCATTCGCTACGGAGGACGATCGTGAGCCTGATCGCCGCCCCCGGCGCTTCCGCTCCGTCGGCACCGCGGTTCGAGCGGACCCGACTGCTGCTGCGCTCGCCGGCGTTCCTGGGCGGCGGCGCCATCCTGCTGTTCTGGATCTTCTGCGCCACGATCGGCCAGACCCTCGTGGACCCGCTCGCCGACGACATCCTCAACGCCCTGACGCCGCCCGGTGCCGACCATTGGTTCGGCACGGACCAGCTCGGACGCGACATGTTCGCCCGCGTCATCGCGGGAGCGCGTGACATCCTGATCGTCGCTCCCCTGGCGACGCTGCTCGGCGTCGTGCTCGGCACCAGCCTCGGGCTCGTCATGGGATTCTTCCCGGGCTGGGTCGACGACATCATCAGCCGCATCGTGGAAGCCGTGCTGGCCCTGCCGCTCCTCATCCTGGCGTTGATCGCGCTGACGGCGCTCGGCGCCTCGAACGGCACCGTCATCATCGCGATCGGCTTCAGCTTCACCCCGCTGATCGCCCGCACCGTGCGGGCCGCGGTGCTGACCGAGCGCAACCTCGACTACGTGGCGGCCGCGCAGTTGCGCGGCGAGGGTTCGCTCCACATCATGTTCGTCGAGATCCTGCCCAACATCGTGCCGCCGATCGTCGTCGAGCTGACGGTGCGGCTCGGCTATGCGATCTTCACGGTGGCGACGCTGTCGTTTCTCGGCGTCGGCCTGCAGCCGCCGTCGTCGGACTGGGGCCTCGCCATCGCGGAGAACTATGCGCTCATCGGCGGCGGGTACTGGTGGACCGTGCTGTTCGACGGGCTCGCCATCGCGTCCCTGATCATCGGGGTCAATCTCGTCGCCGACGGCATACAGGGCGTCATAGAATGAAGGCTGTGCCGGACGCCCTCAGCATCCAGAACCTCGACGTCGCCTACCGGGTTCGGGGCCGCGACAGGGTGGTGCTGCGCGGCCTCGACCTCGCGATCCGCCCGGGCGAGACGGTCGGGCTCGTGGGCGAATCCGGCTGCGGGAAGTCGACCGCCGCCATGGCGCTGATGCGCTACCTGCCGCGCAACGGCCGCATCACCCGGGGCCGCATCCTCATCGGCGGCCAGGACATCACCACCATCGACGCCTCGGCCTTGCGCCGGGTCCGCGAAAGCGAAGTGTCGATGGTCTACCAGGATCCCGGCCGGGCCCTGAACCCGTCGATCCGGGTCGGCCCGCAGGTGGCCGAGGTCTTCACGCTCAAGGGCTTGCCCGAAGCCGACGCGCGCCGACGCGCGCTCGACATGCTGCGGCGGGTCCGCATCACCGACCCCGAGCGGGTGATGGAGCGCTATCCGCACCAGCTCTCGGGCGGCATGCAGCAGCGCACCGCGATCGCCATGGCGTTGGCGGTCGAGCGGAAGCTCATCGTCCTCGACGAGCCCACCACGGGCCTCGACGCCACCGTGGAGGCCGAGGTGCTGGACCTCATCGAGGCGCTCCGCGCCGAGCATTCCACGGCCGTGCTGTTCATCGGGCACAATCTCGGCGTCATCGCCCGCATGTGTTCGCGCGTCGGCGTCCTCTATGCGGGACGCCTCGTCGAGGAAGGGCCGACGCGGGAGGTTTTTGCCGAGCCTCGGCACCCCTATACGGTCGGGCTGCTGCGCTGCCTGCCGCGGCGTGGGAAGAGCCGGCTCGACGAGCGGCTCGACACGATCCCGGGCTTCCTGCCGGCCTCCCCGACCGCGGTCGCGGGTTGCATCTACCATCCGAGGTGCGCCATGGCGCAGGACATCTGCCGCTCCACCGAGCCGCCGCTGATCGCGCTTGCCGGCGAACGCCTCAGCCGCTGTCACTTTCACGAGAAGGCGCCAACCCTTCCGCGTGCCACGCGCCCCGAGCCCGCGATCCGGACATCGTCGGCCGCCTCCGCGCCGCCCTTGCTGAGCGTCCGCTCGCTGTCGAAGACCTTCGGGGTCGGCGACGTCCGGGTCCATGCCCTGCGCGACATCAGCCTCGATCTTCGCGCCGGGGAGACGCTGGGCCTCGTCGGCGAATCGGGCAGCGGCAAGACGACGCTCGCCAAGGTGCTGCTCGGACTCGATGCGCCGGACGCCGGGAGCGTCCTGACACTCGCCGAGGAGCCTCTGCCGCCGCTGCCCGCGCGGCGCAACCTCGAAGCCGTGCAGATCGTCTTCCAGAACCCAGATTCGGCCCTCAACCGCGCCCACACGGTGCGGCGCATCATCGGGCGCGCCCTGGAACGCCTGGCGAAGCTGCGCGGCGCGCAAGTTCAGGAGCGTATGCTCGCCTTGACGCGGGGCGTGCAACTCGCCGACCGCTATCTCGAGGCGAAGCCGCGGCAGCTTTCCGGCGGCCTGAAGCAACGCGTCGCCATCGCCAGGGCCTTCGCGGGCACGCCGAAGCTCGTCGTCTGCGATGAGCCGACCTCGGCCCTCGACGTCTCCGTGCAGGCCGCCATCCTGAACCTCTTGGCCGATCTTCAGGCGGAGCGCCGGACCAGCTACCTCTTCATCTCGCACGACCTCGGCGTCGTGCGTTACCTGGCGGACCGCATTGCCGTGCTCTACCTCGGCCGACTGCTGGAAATCGGGCCGGCCGCCACCGTGTTCGGCGGGCCGCACCATCCCTACACGGAGGCGCTGCTCTCCGCATTGCCTGGACCTGACGGGGAGTCGCTGCGGGTGAAACTGGAAGGCGAAATCCCCAGCGCCGTCAGTCCGCCGAGCGGCTGCGTCTTCCATACGCGTTGCCCGCGCCACATCGGACCTATCTGCGATACCGAGGAGCCCGCCCTCAGCGAGAGAGGGCAGGGCCACGCCATCCGCTGCCATCTGGCGACCGTGGAACTCGGCCGCGAGCCGGCGGAGCCGGAGCGCGTCTCCGCCTGAAGCGGAAACGCCTCACAGGCCGGAAGAGGAACTCCCGGGGCGAGGACAACCGTGCCGTTCGAAGCCGACATTTTGCCGGACGGCCTCTCCGCCGACCGAGCCGAACTCTGGCTCATGGACCCGGCGCTTGCCACCGGGCCATGGCTTGAGCGGCAGGGCGCCCTGCTCGCACCGGACGAGCGTCGGCGCGCGGAAAGCTTCGGATCGCTCGAGCCTCGGCTCGACTATGTCCGCGCGCGGCTCATGCAGCGGCTGGTGCTTTCGCGCCTGACGGGCGTCGACCCGGCAACCTGGCGCTTCGCACCGGCGTCCGGAGGAAAGCCGGGGATCGTGGAGCCTCGGGATCAACGTCGCGTCCGCTTCAACATCTCGCACACGCGTGGCCTCGTCGCGCTCGCGGTCTGTCGCGACGCGGAGGTCGGCGTCGACGTCGAGGCCCTGAACCCGGCGACCGATGTCGTGGCCGTGGCGAGGCGTTTCTTTGCCGCCCAGGAAGTCGCGGCGCTGATGGCCCTCGAGGAAGTGGCCCGTGCCGTCCGCTTCCTCGAACTCTGGAGCTTGAAGGAAGCCTGCCTCAAGGCGATCGGCACGGGCCTGGCCTCGCCGCTGGCGGCGGCGCGGTTCGACATCGAACCCGACGGCTCGTTCACGGCGACGCTCGACCCAGAACTGAAGCAGCGAGGAGGACGATGGTCGTTCGCAAGTCTGAGGCCGACGTCCGAGCACGTGCTTGCCCTCGCGCTCCTGTCGCCGGCCCCGGCCGCGGGTTCCCGCGTTCACCTGGCCGTCCGACCGCGATGGTTCTCACCTTGACCCTCGGGACGGCGTGCCGGGTGGAGGGTCGTTGGATCGGGCCGGCGGGCTTCTCCCATGCTCTCGCCACACTCTTGTCGTTTGAGGGTGGAGTATGCGTGGGGTCGCGCATGCCGGCGGCGGAGTAAAATGGTTCGGATCAGGGCCGAGACGTTCGTCGGCCAGGCGACAGAGAGTTGTCCATGAGTAGCAGATCGATCGTCGACCGTGTCCTTCTCTTTGCCGCAGCCGTCTGCACGGCGGGGCTCGTCTGGCAATTGACGGTGCTCATGACCGCGAAGGGCTCCACGCCACCATTGCGCAAGGTCGACGTGGTCTCGGCGACCCCGGCCCAACCGGTCGAAAGCGCGCCCGGGCCCGCCCCCGTCTCCACCGTCCGCGTCGTCTATCCCGATGGCGGATCGCCGAAAATGACCGGCAAGGCGGTCGATACGCCCGAAGGTACCCCCATCGCGCTGGCATCGCAGCTCGCGATGAACGCCGCGGCCGCGCCCTCGGCTTCCCCGGCCGCGAAGCCCGCGCCGGTCGCGCTCGCCCCCAGTCCTGCCGCGGTAAGCGCCGCGCCGGCGCCCGCAGCCACGGCCGCCGACACCGTGCCGGTTGCGGCCGCACCGGCTCCAGGGCCCGTCCCAGCCGATGCCGTCCCGGCGGCCCCGACCACTGCCGTCGCGGCGCCAAGCCCGCCGGCCGACGATGCAGGAGCCACACCGAGCGCCGAGGAGGCTTCGACAGGGGCCGCTTCCACAGCCGCGGCAACGCCGCCCCGGGCTGCGGCGCCGGCGCACCCGCGCAAGGTGGCTGCCCTGGCGCCGGCGGCCTCCGCCGAGACGTCTTCGAGCCGCTCGACTTCTGCCGAAGCGGCGAGCGCGGCGAAGCGGGGAGGGCTCAACATCAACCGCGCCTCGATCGAGGCGCTGAACCATCTGCCGGGCGCCGGCCGCATCGGCCAGGCCATCGCGGACCATCGTCCCTACCGCTCCATTGAGGACCTCCTGGCCAAGCGGGTCGTGCGGCGAAGCGTCTACGAACAGATCAAACATCAGCTCGCGACCGAGTGATCGATGGCCGGGCTGCTGCGAGACATCGCCTGGCGTGCCGTTGCCGCAGGGCGTAGCCTGGGGAGACGCGAGTCGCGCCAGCGATACCGGAGTGAGCGCCGTGCCGGACGGATCGGACGCCTTTGGAGCACGTCAGGCTGTTCCGGAAGCGGAGCTTTCAGACAAACCTTCGAATGCCATTGCCTTTATGCGCCGGCCTAGGTCGGCGGCAGCATGACACCCGCCAGTCGGCTGGAGGGCCTGCTTGGCCGAGCCAAGCTGATCATCGGCTTCGAGCGCCTCTGGCCCAGTGCGGTCTCGGCCGCCTTCGTGATCGGCCTGTTCGTTGCCGTCTCGTGGCTCGGGCTGTGGCTCCTGGTTCCGGTCTGGGCCCGCATCGCGGGCGTCGCCGGCTTCGTGGCGGCCTTGGCGGTGCCGGTTGCCATGGCCGTGAGGGCCCGCCTCGGCACCCGCGAAGAGGCTTTGGCGCGGCTCGATCGGGATTCGGGCCGGAAGCATCGGCCCTTCTCGTCCAGTCAAGACCGCCTGGCGGACGCCCGCGCCGACCCGCTGACCCATGCCCTGTGGGCGCTGCATCGCCGGCGCACCGCCGAGGCGGCCGCCGGGGTCCGGCTCGCGCCACCATCGCCCCGTCTCGTCGATCGGGATGTCTATGCCTTGCGGGCGCTGGCGCTCGTTGCGGTCACCGCCGCGGGGTTCGTGGCCGGGTCCGACAAGGAGGGTCGAGTCGCCTCGGCATTCGCCTGGCGAAGCGCGGTTTCCGCCGGCGCCGGTTTTCGTCTCGACGCTTGGATCGATCCGCCCCCCTATACCGGCTTAGCCCCCGTCCTTCTTTCCGGCTCGCCCGGCCAGCCGGCTCCCGATCCTCGGCAGGAGACTGCCGCGCCGGTCAATTCCACCCTCGTGGTGCGATCGTCCGGCGAGGGCAAGGTGGACATCGAGACCGACGGCGGCCTGAAAGACGGACCCGCGCCGAACAACGCCGCCAAGGCGGCCGCCGCTTCGGGGGAAACGGGGCTTGCGAACGTCGAACGCCGCTTCGTGCTGGCCGGGGATGGCCACCTCGCCGTGTCCGTCGACGGCGTCCGTCGCGCGATCTTCGCCCTGCGGGCGATCCCGGACGCGCCGCCGACGGTGGCTCTCTCCGAGAAGCCGAAAAGCAACCTCAGGGGATCGCTGACCCTGGCCTATAGGGTCGAAGACGATTACGGCGTCCTTGGTCTCGACGCCGTCTTCACGGCGCCCGTGCGGGACGGCAAGCCGCTCACGGGACGAAGCCTGGTCGAGCCTCCGAAGCTGCCCCTCGGTCTGCCGAACGGCGCACGGGGGCTCGGCCCCGGACAGAGCACCGTCGACCTTTCGGCCCACCCCTGGGCCGGGGCCGAGGCGACGCTTGTCCTGAGTGCACGTGACGAGGCCGGCAACGTCGGTCTCAGCCGGCCCGTCCTCGTGCGCCTGCCGACACGGCCGTTCCACAACCCGCTTGCCAGGGCGCTGGTGGAACAGCGGCAGAATCTGGTTTTCGATCCCGACCATGCGGCACCGGTCGGCGAGGCGCTGGATGCGCTCGCGGTCGCGCCGGAACTGTTCGGCACGACCCCGGCGGTGTTCCTCGGACTGACCTCGGCGCGCACACGGCTGCAGGCGGCCAGGAACGATGCGGATCTCCTCGGCGTCGCGGATTTCCTGTGGTCCATGGCCCTGACGGTCGAGGATGGCGACCTCAGCCGGACGGAGCGCGATCTTCGGGCGCTGCAGCGGGAACTCAAGGAGGCGCTCGCCCGCAACGCGCCGCCCGAAGAGATCAAGAGGCTCACGGAGGCGCTGAAGCAGCAGATGGAGAAGCTGCTGGCCGAGATGGCGCAGCGTGACGCCGCGGCCCGGGACGATCGGGCGCCGAGCGACCGAGACACGCGATCCATCACGCAGAAGGACCTTCAGGCCCTGCTCGACAAGATGGAGCAAAGTGCGCGAAACGGCGACATGGCGGAAGCCCAAGAACTGCTGGACCAGTTGCAGAACATCCTGGAAAACATGCGCTCCGCACGGCGGGACGAGGGCTCGGACCCCGGTGCGGGGCGGATGAAGCAGTCGATGAGCCAACTCGATCGGATGATGCGTGACCAGCAATCCTTGAGGGACAGGACGTTCAAGCGTGGCAACCAGAAGCGGCGCGGGGCTCCAGATCGGCAGACGGACGGCGATCAGGACCCCTCGGCGGATCCGGGCGAGGAGGCTCAGGGCGGCGATGGCGCGGATCCGCAGGCCGAGGCCCAGGACAATTCCGACCTTCGGGGTCAGCAACAGAAGCTGAGGGACGCCCTGGAGCGAATGCAAAAGCAGATGCGGGACCTCGGGCTCGACGGCGAGCCGGGGCTCGGCGAGGCGCAGCGCGCCATGAAGGATGCCGAGGCGGCGCTGGGGCAGGGCGGCGCCGGCACCGACAGCGCGGTCGAGGCGCAAGGGCGCGCCCTCCAGGGCCTGCAGCAGGGCGCGCGGGGACTTCAGGGCCAGATGGCACAGGGGCGGGGCCAAGGAGAAGGCCGGATGCCGGGCGAGCCTGGGGTGGGCCACGGGGAGGGGGAGGCCGACCGTGACAAAACCGATCCGCTGGGCCGCGAGCGCGGCAACCAGGGCCGAAGCCTCGATGCGCAAGGCGTCTTCAACGGCGGCGAAGGTCTTGCCGAACGCGCCCGCCAGGTGCTCGATGAGTTGCGCCGCCGCCTCGGCGATCGCCTCCGTCCGCAAGAGGAGCAGGATTATCTGGAGCGGCTCCTGCAACGCTACTGACCGTCAGGGTCTGTCAGACACAGGCAGCGGAGCTTCGACGTATGTCCGTGAACAGGCTCGCTGGTTTGAGCCGGCTCCGGGCGGCATCGGATGGGGCTAGAGTTCCAGGGTCAGTTGCCGCTCCCGCGATCCGGCGGGTTCAGGCATGGCGAAATTCGATACGGATAAGCCGAGCAGGCGAACGCTGCGCTCGAGCGGCAGGACGGTTCGCATCAAGGCCATGCCGATGTCGGCCAGCTCGGCAAGCGTGCGGGCCGGGCGGGCCAGGGTGCGGCTGCGGGTCACCTGGCGAAAGTCCGAATATTTGACTTTCAGGGTCAGGGTGCGGCCAAGGGCGCCGGTGCGCTCGCAATGGTTCCACACGGCGACGATCGAAGGCTCGAGCCCCTCGATCAAAGCCTCCAGGGTGTCGAGGTCTTGCGAGAACGTCGTCTCCGAACCGACCGACTTCCGCGGACGGTCGGATCTGACCGGCCGATGATCCACCGCGCGGGCAAGGTCGTGATAGTGGCCGCCGGCCTTGCCGAAATGCGCCGCGAGAACGTCTTCGCCGCACCGCCGCAGGTCAGCGCCCGTGGCGATGCCGAGCCGCCTCATCTTGTCCGCCGTCACGGGGCCGACGCCGTGAAACCGCCCCACGGGAAGGTCCGCCACGAAGGCGGGGCCTTGCGCCGGAGTGACCACGAAGAGCCCGTCGGGCTTGCGATGATCCGAGGCGAGCTTGGCCAGGAACTTGTTGTAGGAGACGCCGGCCGAGGCCGTAAGCGCGGTTTCGGCCAGGATCCTCGCGCGGATCTCCTCGGCCACGCGGGTCGCGGAGGCGATGCCCTTCAGGTTCTCCGTCACGTCGAGATAGGCCTCGTCGAGCGACAGAGGCTCGATCATCGCCGTGTAGTCGGCGAAGATCGCCCGGATCTGCTGCGAGATAGTTTTGTAGATCGCGAAGCGCGGTTTGACGAAGACGAGGTCCGGGCATCGCCGCCGGGCGGACACGGATGCCATGGCGGATCTGACACCGAACCGGCGCGCTTCGTAGCTGGCCGCCGCAACGACGCCGCGTTCGCGCGAACCGCCGACCGCCACCGGGCGACCCTTGAGGGAGGCATCGTCCCGCTGCTCGACGGACGCGAAGAAGGCATCCATGTCGATGTGGATGATCTTCCGTGGCTCGGTCCCGGCCGCCGGCGATAGGGCATCGCGCTCCGGTTCAGAGATCCACATGGTCTGAGCGACGCGCGAATGCCGAATCATGTACGCAAAGCCGGAACAGAACCGGTACAGCGTAGTCGCACGCCGCGCCGAGGGAAAGTGCAGGCAGCGGTTGCGCACGGCGATTTTCGCCCATTGCGAAAATGCAACGCAACTATCGATTTCAGCTTACGTTCATTGGAGATGTGGCAAGAAGCCTCGAAGCGAAGAGGGACGCGGAACCACGGAGGGTTCGGCGGAAAGGGATGACGATGTTTCGACCAAGTGGTTTAGGGGGACTCATTCTGCTGGCTGGGGTGAGTGCATCCATGGCAGGAACCGCCGACGTGACGCCTGAACTCCGGCAGAAGGCGCAGGCGATCTGTACCGCCGACGCGATGCGTTTGTGCTCCACGTCGCTCGGTGACGAGGGACAGATCGTGTCCTGCATGAAGACGCAGCGGGCTCAACTCACGTCCCCTTGTCGCCAGGTCTACGACCAGGTCGCCAAGGTTCTGCGACAGTGAACACGGCGCCTGCTTGAGCGTTACACCGTCTCCGTCACCTTCCTGAGGCGGCTGGGGCGGTTCAGGTCACGGCTGAACTTTGTTAGCCGGGCTATTGCTTGAGAATATGACGTCAGCGACGCCGAAGGAATGCGAACGTGCGTTGAGGTTTGCACCTCTTCTCATGAGCTGCAAATTGAGATGTTTCGCGGCCGTCTTGAACGCGGGCTTGGCGATCACCCGGGCAATCGTTCCGGGGGTGTCATCCCAAACGGTCATTCGGATTTGATCATGGCCTGCTGGCGCATAGTGATGGGAGTCAAACTCCACCGAGGGCGGCCACTTCTGGCCCGCACTTTCGATGCTCGATTTACGAATATGGAAGGTACAGCAGAGCATCATGTCGTCCTCGAAAGAGGAAAAAACCTCCTGAGCATTGATGTTTAAACGCGTTAAAACGTCAGTGTATCCGTGCCAAACAGCGGGAAGACACGAAACCGACCAGAATGTTAGTTCCGTTATTGCCGGGGCCGGCAGACAGCTTTGACCGTAAATACGGATGATTTCGCTCAACGCACGCCAATGTCGCTCTTGAGTAAGCTTCTCGAACTTCGCTCGGTATTTTCTCCGTAGATTATTGTCAGCTACTCGGTCTTTCATTGGCACATGTTTTTGGCCGTCACGCAGCCACGACTGCTGATCATCGAAGGGCATCACGAGATCAAGGTCAGTTTCCCCCAACACAACGGACGCGAATTGAATATTTCGCAGCGGCACACCGGTAGTCTCAAAAGAGACGATCGCCGCGCGCTCAGCCTCGTCCTGCAGATTGGCGGCGAGGGGACGAAACGCCAATTCGACGATGTCCTGGTGGGTCATTCGGTGGACTGCAAACCGCCGAACTACATCTACAGTCCGACCGATATACGCCTCGCCGTTTGCAAACAAAAGCACGTATAGCCCGCTGCGGCGCGTTTTTGCGAAAATATCAGCCAGGGATGTTCTCGATCTTACATCTTGAAAAGGACCGAACCCGAGTCCTTGAGATATGAAACGTACATCCGGCATATTTCACCTCGCACATGGAGGGCGTAACGCGGCTTGAATTCCGTTACACCGTTTCCGTCACCTTGCTGAGACGGCTGGGGCGGTCCGGGTCATGACCCCGCACGCGGGAAACCTGTTCGGCCAGCCGATAGAACGACAGCAGCATCGACAGCGGGTCGAGAAATTCGTGGCCCGTGGCGGCCACCGGCAGGGTTCTATCGCCTGAGCCATCCACCTCGGCGACGAAGACTTGGCCGCCCGCCTGGGCCAACCTCGCCCCCGCCTCCGCCATGGCCTCCGCCGAGGCATCGTTCTGGCGCAGGGCGAGCACCGGAAACCCATCCTCGAGCAGCTGCAGCGGACCGTGCATCACCTCGGCACCGCTGAACGCCTCCGCGTGCACCATCGCGGTTTCCTTGAGCTTCAGGGCCGCTTCCGCGGCGACCGGGAAAGCCGGTCCTCGCCCCACCACATAGGCCGAGGCGGCGTCGCGCAGAGCCGCGAAGGCGGCGCCCCAGTCGCAGGACAAGGCTCGGGCGAAGGCGTCGGGCAGCCCGTGAAGGGCACGTTTCAGGTCCGCGTCGTCGCGCCAAGCCGCCACGAGCGCCGCCAGTGCGACGGCCGAAACGATGCAGGTCTTGGTGGCGGCGACGCTCTTTTCCTCCCCGGCCTGAAGGGCGAGGGTCATGCCGGCGTCCTCGCCGAGCGGCGAAGCGGTCTCATTGACGACCGCGATCGAGAAGGCGCCCCCCGCCTGCGCGGCCGCCTGCAGGGCGACGATGTCGGGACTGCGGCCGGATTGCGAGACCGAGACCAGCACGGCACCCGAGAGGCGCAGCGGCGCCCGGTAGACCGACGCGACCGAGGGGCCGATGGACGCCACCGGGCAGCCGACCAGGATTTCGCTCAGGTACTTGAAGTAGGCGGCCGCGTTGTCTGACGAGCCCCGGGCGCAGGTCACGATCACCCGGGGATCGAGGTCGCGCAGCCGGCGGCCGGCGGCGTCCACGCGTCCCCCCTCCCGATCGAGGAAGCGAGCCACGGCGTCGGGCGTCTCTTCGATCTCGACGGCCATGTGGGAGCGTGCGTCGGTCATGGCGGAGGTCCCAGGCTGAGTTCGGCGACGAAGTCGTAGGCGTCGCCCCGGTAGAGGCTTTTGGTGAATTCGATCGGCTCCCCGCCGGGCAGGAAGGCGATGCGCTCGAACGCCAGCGCGGCCGCTCCCGGGGCGACGCCGAGCAGGGCGGCGTCGTCGGCCGCGAGATTGGAGGCGCTGAGGCGCTGCAGGGCGCGGACCGGCCGAAAGCCCGCGGCGTCGAGCGTCGCGTAGAGCGATGGCCCGACGGCGGCCGGATCGGCCAGGAAGCGCTGCGGCAGGGTCGCGAGTTCTATCGCCATGGGGATGCCTCCGGCGAGCCGGAGCCGCCCGAGGCGCGAGACCTTGTCCTGCGGCGAAAGCCGGAGGTGCATGGCTTCCTGGGGCGAGGGCGGGGAGGTTTCGCAGCGCAGCACCTGGATCGAAGGAGCAAGGCCTCTCAACCGCATGTCTTCGGAGCAGGAGGTGAGGCGGGACAGCGCCCGTTCGACGCGCCGCGGTATGGCCGACACGAAGGTGCCCGACCCCTGCCGCTGTTCGAGCATGCCGGCCTCGACGAGGCCGCCGATGGCCTTGCGGACCGTGACGCGCGACACGCCGAGCGCCGATGCGATGTCCCGCTCGCCCGGCAGCGCGTCACGCGGCTTCAACCGGCCGCTGGCGATGGCGCCCCTGATGCGATGCTCCAGCCGAAGGTAGAGCGGCGTCGGATCGCCCGGGTCGAGCGGCGCGTCGCCGAAAAGCGCGGCACCTGGCTTCATACCAGTCGGACCTCCAGCGTCTGAGACGCTATAGTACCAATGCAGACCACCTGCCAAGCGGCTCTCTTCAACGAGGTCGTGATCGAAGAACCATTGAAGCTGGGCCGAAACAACCCTTGACCAAAGGTCTTTCATTGGTACGTTGGCGGTCCGTTATGACACGACGGTGGCGATGGCGACCCCGACCACGGAACAGGCCGATCCACGATATCGCGCCATCGACACCTGGACGTCGGGTGCGGTGGTCGAGGCGATCGTCGGCGTTCAGCGCGACGCGCTCGAGGGCGTCGCACGCGCCGCGGAGTCCCTCGGTTCGGCGGCCGATGCGCTTGCGGCACGCCTGCGGGGAGGGGGCCGCATGGCCTATGCGGGCGCCGGCTCCTCGGGACTTCTGGCGCAACTCGACGCGCTCGAACTGCCCGGCACTTACGGGATCGCGCTCGGAAGCGTGCCGGTCCTGCTCGCGGGCGGCGACGCTGCGCTTCTCGAAATCCCACCCGGCGTCGAGGACGATGCCGAGGCCGGCGCCGCCGGGGTCGACAGGCTCGCTCTGGGGCGGGGGGACGCTCTCGTGGCGCTGTCGGCGAGTGGGCGGACACCCTATGCGCTCGGCGCCTTGCGCCAGGCGCGGCGGCGCGGCGCGCTGACGGTCGCCATCGCCTGCAATGGCTCGACCCCGCTGCTCGAGGAGGCCGATCACTCCATCTGCCTTGTGACGCCGGCCGAGGTTATCGCGGGCTCGACGCGCATGGCGGCGGGTACGGCGCAGAAATGTGCGCTGAACGCCCTGTCGACGCTGCTCGGCATCCGGCTGGGCCACGGCTATGCCGGACTGATGGTCAACATGCGGCCCGACAATGCCAAGCTGAGGCGGCGGGCGGTGGCGATCGTCGCGGAGGCCGCACACGTCGACACCGGGAGGGCCGCCGCGGCGCTGGCGCGGGTCGGCGACATCAAATGTGCCGTGCTGCTTTGCGCGGGAATCGAGGACGTCGAGGCCGCACGGGACCGGCTACGGCGAAGCGGCGGCGACCTCAGGGTCGCACTCGCCGCGTCGGCTGGTCCGTGAAAACGGGAAACGATGCCACGGCGGGCGGGATTGGCCGACCTTCGTGAAAAGACCTTGAACCCAGGCTGGAGATGGCGATGACACCGACGAAAAGCGTATTGGCCCTGCTCTCGACCACCGTCATCGGCCTTGCGGCCGCACCCGCTTTCGCGGCCGACGTCACGCTGACGGTGGAAAGCTGGCGCAACGACGACCTGCAGATCTGGAAGGAGAAGATCATTCCGGCCTTCGAACAGACCCATCCAGGCATCAAGGTCGATTTCCAGCCGACCGCGCCCAAGGAATATAACGCCGCGCTGAATTCCAAGCTCGACGCCGGCACGGCGGGGGACATCCTGGCCTGCCGGCCCTTCGACGCCTCGCTCGAACTGTTCAAGAAGGGGCAGTTGACGGCCGTAAACGACATCCCCGGCGTCGACAAGTTCGGCCCCGTCGCCAAGGCAGGCTGGACCACCGACGACGGCAAGACGACCTATTGCGTGCCGGTCGCGGCCGTGCTGCATGGCTTCATCTACAACAAGGACGCCTTTGCCAAGGCCGGGATCAACGAGGTTCCCAAGACCTCCGAGGAGTTCTTCGCCGACCTCGACAAGATCAAGGCGGATGGAACCTATGTGCCGCTCGCGATGGGCACCCCCGACCAATGGGAGGCCGCGACCATGGCCTATCAGAACATCGGACCCAACTACTGGCACGGCGAAGAGGGCCGGCTGGCGCTGATCTCCGGCAAGGAGAAGCTGACCGACCCCGAGTGGGTCGCGCCCTTCAAGGAGATCGCCAGGTGGGCCGCCTACATGGGCGAGGGCTACAAAGCGCAATCCTATCCCGACAGCCAGAACATGTTCACTCTCGGGCGTGCCGCCATCTACCCGGCCGGCTCATGGGAGATCTCGCAGTTCGAGAGCCAGGCCCAGTTCAAGATGGGAGCTTTCGCTCCGCCGGTGCCGAAGGCCGGCGATCCCTGCTACGTCTCCGACCATGTCGATATCGCCTTCGGGATGAACGCCAAGGCCAAGAACCCCGAAGCCTCCAAGGCCTTCCTCACCTGGGTGGCGTCTGCCGAATTCGCCCAGCTCTATTCCAACGTCTTGCCGGGCTTCTTCAGCCTGCAAAGCCAGCCGGTGGCGCTCGACAATCCGCTGGCGAAGGAATTCGCGTCCTTCCGCGACAGCTGCAAATCGACCATCCGCTCGACCTATCAGATCCTGTCACGCGGCACGCCGAACCTCGAGAACGAGACATGGGTCGAATCGGCCAATGTTATCAATGGTACGGACACCCCGGAACAGGCGGCCGCCAAGCTGCAGAAGGGCCTCGACGCCTGGTACAAGCCGGCCAAGTAGGACCAAGGCGACCCTCACCCCTACCCCCCTCCACAAGGGAGAGGGGTACTGGCGCTTTCCCCTCGCCCTTGTGGACCCACGCGAGCGTCGGATGACCACGATCGAACAGCTCGCGGAAACCGATCCGTTGGACGCCGCCGCCATCGTCGGCCATCCCCAAGTCTCGATGCGCTCCCGCCGCTGGCACGTGCTGGTGTTCCTTGCGCCGGCACTGCTGGTCTATTCGGCCATCATGATCCTGCCACTCGTCGACACGCTGCGGCTCTCCTTCTTCCACAAGCTCGACGAGGTGCCGCGCTTCGTCGGCTTTGACAACTTCCGAACCCTCTTCACCGACCCGAACTGGTCGGTGCGGTTCTGGGCGGCGCTGCGCAACAACTGTTATTTCTTCGTCTTCCACATGCTGCTGCAGAACCCGATCGGGATCGCGCTCGCGGCCATGCTGTCGGTGCCGAAGCTGCGCGGCCAGGCCTTCTATCGGACGGCGTTCTTCCTGCCGACCATGCTGTCCTTCGTGATCGTCGGCTTCACCTGGAAGCTGATCCTCAGCCCGATCTGGGGCGTGACGCCCTGGCTGCTCGGTCTCGTCGGCCTCAAGGGCTGGTTCCACCCCTGGCTTGGCCAGGAAAGCTCCGCCTTGACGACGCTCGCCCTGATCTCGGTCTGGC
>CAXSEU010000009.1:16066-18515 GCA_964236485.1 uncultured Lichenihabitans sp.
TCCCGATGATGCTGATCTACGCGGCGCTGCTCGGCATCCCGGACGAGTTGCTGGAAGCCGCCGAACTCGACGGCATCACCGGGTCCTCGCAATTCTGGAAGATCAAGCTGCCGCTGATCCTCCCCACCATCGGCATCTGCTCGATCCTGACCTTCGTCGGCAACTTCAACGCCTTCGACCTGATCTACACGGTGCAGGGCGCACTGGCGGGTCCGAACTACGCCAGCGACATCCTCGGCACCTTCCTGTTCCGGACCTTCTTCGGCAACCAGCTGCAACTCGGCGACCCCAACATGGGGGCGGCTATCGCCACCATGATGTTCCTGATCATCCTCTCGGGTGTCGGCGTCTACCTGCTGGTCATCCAGAAGCGCATGCGACGTTATCAATTCTAGGAGGGCGAGCCATGAAGACGCGATCGGCCCCGCTCGGCCACGCGCCGACCCATCTAATCCTCATGGCCTACGCGGTGCTCTGCCTCGCGCCGATCCTGCTCGTGGTCGTCAACTCCTTCAAGACCCGGGCCGCCATCTTCTCGGCGCCGCTCGCCCTGCCGAGCGCCTCGACCTTCAGCCTCCTCGGGTACCAGACCGTGCTTGGGCAGGGAGCCTTCGCGTCCTACTTCCTCAACAGCCTGATCGTCACCGTGGGCTCGATCGCGGGCGTGCTGCTGTTCGGGGCCATGGCGGCGTTCGGGCTTACGGAATACCGCTACCGGGGCAACACCATCCTCGGCCTCTATCTGGCGCTCGGCATCATGATCCCGATCCGCCTTGGCACGGTGGCGATCCTCAACCTCATGGTCGCGAGCCACCTCGTCAACACGCACCTCGGGCTGATCCTGATCTACACCGCGCAAGGCCTGCCCCTGGCGATCTTCATCCTCTCCGAATTCATGCAGGGCGTGTCGAACGATCTCAAGAACGCCGGCCGCATCGATGGTTTGAGCGAATACGCCATCTTCTTCCGGCTCGTGCTGCCCCTGGTGCGGCCGGCGGTCGCCACGGTCGCGGTCTTCACCATGATCCCGATCTGGAACGACCTCTGGTTCCCGCTGATCGTCGCGCCCGGCGAGGCCACCAAGACCGTGACCCTGGGGGCGCAGAGCTTCATCGGGCAGTTCGTCACCAACTGGAACGCGGTTTTGGCCGCGCTGACGCTGGCCATCCTGCCGGTGCTGGTGCTCTACCTGTTGTTCTCCAAGCAACTGATCCGTGGCATCACGGCGGGAGCGGTGAAATGAAGCCCTTGCGCACGGTCGTGGCCGGTCTCGGCCAGATGGGGCGAAGCCACGCCAGCGCCTACCACGTCAACCCGGGCTTCGAGATCGTCGGCCTGTTCAATCGATCGGAGGCGGCGCTCCCCGAGGAGCTTCGAGCCTATCCGCAACGCGACAGCTTCGAGGCGCTGCTGGCCCAGAAACCCGACCTCGTCTCGATCGCCACCTATACCGACAGCCACGCGGATTTCGCCGTCGCGGCCATGGAGGCCGGTGCCCACGTCTTCGTCGAAAAGCCCCTGGCCCCCAACGTGGCGGACGCGCGCCGCGTCGTCGACTGCGCGCGGCGCACGGGCAGGAAGCTCGTCGTCGGCTACATCCTGCGCCACCATCCGAGCTGGATCGAGTTCATCCGCCTCGCGCGGGACCTCGGGCCGCCTTTCGTCATGCGCATGAACCTCAACCAACAATCCTCCGGCTCCGCCTGGGAGATCCACAAGCGGCTCATGGAGAGCACCAGCCCGATCGTCGATTGCGGCGTCCATTACATCGACGTGATGCTGCAGATCACCGACGCGGAGCCGTTGCTCGTCTCCGGCATGGGGGTGCGCCTGTCGGACGAGATCGCCCGGGACCAAGTGAACTACGGCCATCTCCAACTGCGCTTCGCCGACGGTTCGGTGGGCTGGTACGAGGCTGGGTGGGGGCCGATGATGTCCGAGACCGCCTTTTTCGTAAAGGACGTCATGAGCCCCAATGGCTCCGTCTCGATCGTCATGGACGAGGGCGCCAAATCGGCGGATGTCGACACGCATACGAAGACCGCGAAGATCCGCCTGCACAAGGCCGCGCTCGACGCTTCTGGCGCCTTCGTGGAGCCCGACCGGACGATCTCCATGGCCGGGGAGCCGGGCCACCAGGAGCTCTGCAACCGCGAGGCGCTGTTCGTGCTCGAGGCCATCCGCGGCGACCTCGATCTCGGCCGTCACATGGATGACGCGGTGCGCTCGCTCGCCGTCGTGCTGGCGGCCGACCGGTCGATGCGCGACGCCCGCGCCATCGCCCTGTAGGGGCGGGCATGGGCTCCCTGGCGCTGAAGGCGGTCACCAAAGCGTTCGGGGCGGTGTCCGTGCTGAAGGGCGTCGACCTTGCGGTGAAGGACGGCGAGTTCGTGGTCTTCGTCGGCCCCTCCGGCTGCGGGAAGTCGACGCTGCTGCGCATCATCGCGGG
>CAXSEU010000010.1:0-8977 GCA_964236485.1 uncultured Lichenihabitans sp.
AGGGCATCGTCAAAGGGATGATCATCGTCGCCGCGGTCGTGGCCGACCAGTATCGCCAGCGCCGCCGCAAGAAGGTCTGAGCTTCCGTTCGGGCATCGGGTTCTCCCTACCCTGAGCCGCCGCGGAGGCGGCGTGTCGAAGGACGGCGAACGGGATCCTCCATGATCGAGATCGACCCTGACCGCGACATCCTGGCCGTCATCGACGTCCAGCCGACCTTCATGCCGGGCGGCGAACTCCCGGTCCAGGACGGCGATGCGGTCGTGCCCGTGATAAATCGTTTGATGGCGTCCCGCTTCGCCCATGCTTTTGCGACGCAGGACTGGCACCCCGCGGATCACTCGTCCTTCGCCAGCCGGCATCCGGGGCACGCCCCTTTCGACACGATCGAGATGTCCTACGGCCAGCAGACCCTCTGGCCCGACCACGCCATCGCGGGCAGCCTCAACGCGGCCCTGCACCCGGCCCTCGATCAGAAGCGTATCGAGCTCGTGCTCCGCAAAGGCTTCAACCCGGACACCGACAGCTATTCGGCCTTCCGCGAGAACGACCGGACGACCCTGACCGGGCTCGACGGCTGGCTTCGCGCCCGAGGCATGGCGCGCCTTTTCTTCACCGGTCTGGCGACGGATTATTGCGTCGCCTGGTCGGCCGAGGATGCCCGTGATCTCGGTTACGAGGTATTCCTCATCGAGGACGCGTGCCGCGGCATCGGCCTGCCGCTTCCTGCGGGCGGCACCTCCATCGACGCCGCGAAACGTCGCGTGATGAAACAGGGCGTGCGTCTGATCGGAACCGCCGACCTGCTTGCCACCTAAGCGCCGCGTCGGCAAGCGCCCGTCAGGTTGCCGATATGTGGCGGCGCTTCAGGCCAGTTTCGAGCGTCCGGCGGCATAGATCGGTCAACTGCTGCTTGTTGCCCTTCATGCAAGCGACCAGGCGATCCTCGTCCGGGTAAGTGTAGCTGCACAACAGGGTGGCATCCTGCTGACACGCCGCCCGTTCGTCCGGCGTGACATGGAACTTGTCCTCGGCGGCGGCGATACGGCTAGAGCCGGCGCAGATGCAAAGTGCCACAGTCAGACAGATCTTCATCCGAGGTCGTCCCGAACCAGGTTGGTGGATCACGAAGCCTGCTTGCAATGGCGATGCCATACCGCATCGACTGCCTCCGCAGCATGACGCCTTGGCTTGCGCCTGGGCAATCATCAGGCGAAAACATGGTTATGGCGAAGCCGAGTTCCGCCGCGCTCGCGTCAGCCGATAGGCAACGGGAAGGCATGCTCGATGTGGCGCGGCCAGCGGCTTGGTGCGGCCAGCACCACATCGCCCCTCAGCGTATAGGCCATGGCCCAGCCGTTCCGGCTCAGCCAGACCGCTGCCGCGCGGCAGACCCGCTTCTGTTTCGTCGGCGTGACGGCCAGCAAGGCGTCCTCGAAGCTCGCTCGTGCCTTGACTTCGACGAAGGCTACGACAGCGCCCCGTCGCGCGATGATGTCGATCTCGCCGCCGGAAACCTTGAAGCCACGCGCGACGATCCGATAGCCGCGCAGCATCAGCCACGCCGCGGCGGTCCATTCGGCACGCCGGCCAAGGCGGTTCGAGCGCCGCCGCGCCGCGCTCGAACGTCCTGGCGTCACGGCGGTCCGCGGCGATCCGCCACGAGGCCCAATGCGCGCCCATAGACCTCGCGGCGGGGCACGCCCATCTCGGCCGACACCACCGAGGCGGCATCCTTGACCGACATGCGTTCCATCGCGGCGATGAGGCGCGTATCGAGGTCCCCGCCCGACGGAACGGCACCCTCGCCAGGAGGCTCGACCAGAACGACCACTTCGCCCTTCGGCGGGCCTTCGGCCGCATAGGCTTCCGCGAGCCCCACGGCGGTGCCACGTCGGACCTCCTCGAACCGCTTGGTGAGTTCGCGCGCCACGGCCGTGCGGCGTGCCCCGAGGATTGCCGCGATGTCGCCCAGGGTTTCAGGCAACCGGCGGGCCGATTCGAAGAAAGCGAGCGTGCCGGGAACGGCCTTCAACTCGGCAAGGCGGGTCCGGCGCGCGCCGCTTTTCACCGGCAGGAATCCTTCGAAGAAGAACCGATCCGTCGGAAACCCAGAGAGGACGAGTGCGGCCAGGAGCGCCGAAGGCCCGGGCAGTGCCGTCACGGCATGGCCGGCATCGACGGCATCGACGACGAGGCGATAGCCGGGATCCGAGACGAGCGGCGTGCCGGCGTCGGATACGAGGGCCAGGGCCTCGCCGCGCGCGAGCCGTTGCAGGATGTGCGGGCGCACGGCGGCGGCATTATGCTCGTGATAGGCGAGGAGCGGCGTGCGGATGGCGTAATGGTCGAGCAGCACCCGCGTGACGCGGGTATCCTCGGCCAGGACCGCATCCGCGCCGGCCAGGGTGCGCAGCGCCCGGATGGTGACGTCTGCCAGGTTGCCGATCGGCGTCGCGACCACATGCAGGCCCGCTTCGGCGGGCGAGGCCTCGATGCTGGTTCCCAGGGCGGAGAACCTCCGGTGAGCCGCCTGACCTCCGCCCTCGGCTGGTCGTTCGGCACTGTCGACGCTCATCTTGCCTCCGCGGCCCAGGCTTGCTTGGGGCTCTCCCCCGGCGACCGGTCGATTCCACCCGAGGCTACCGGATGGAAGGACAAGCTGTTACAATAGGGGTTCTTCGTCACCTTGTCTGGAGTGTGGTTTGAGACCCTTGCGCGCCCTTCAAGCCGCTTTGGCCATGGCGGGCCTCGCGGCCACCCTGTCGGCGTGCGGTCCCAATGGCATGGGCGGCGGTGGAGGGCCGGCGCCCACCGCCGAGCCCAACCTTTCGGCGCCGACGACGCCGGTCCGGTCCCAGCCGCTCGGAAGCGCCGCTTCGCCGCAGGCTGGCACCATCGGCAGCGGCCCGACGAAAGTTGCCCTCATCCTGCCGCTGACGCAGAACGGTGCCCCCAGTCCGGTCGGCCAATCGCTGCGCAACGCGGCGGAACTCGCCTATGGCGAATCGGGCGCCAACGACCTGACGATCCTCGTCAAGGACGACCGCTCGACGCCCGAGGGTGCGCGCGATGCGGCCCAAGCCTCGGTCGGCGAAGGCGCGGACCTCGTGCTAGGGCCGCTCTTCGCCGCCGACGTGCGGGAAGCCGCGCGCGTGGCGCGCGGGTCGGACAAGCCGGTCATCGGTTTCTCCACCGACACGGGATCGGCATCCCGCGGCGTTTATCTGCTGTCCTTCCTGATCGAGAACTATGTCGACCGCATCGTGGAGTTCTCCGCGGCGCAGGGCAAGAAGAGCTTCGCGGCGCTGGTGCCCGAAAACGACTACGGCAACGTGGCGCTGGGAGCATTCCAGCAGGCGGTCGCCAAGCGCGGCGGCCGGGTCGAAGCCATCGAACGCTTCAAGCCGGGCGCTCCGGCCGAGGCCGTGCAAAAGATCGCGGCGGCCGTGCCTCGGATCGACGCCTTGTTCATCCCCGAACAGGCCGACGCGATGGGCGCGGTCGCCCAGGCCCTGAGCGCGAACGGCATCGACAGCCACAAGGTGCAGATCATCGGCACCGGCGTCTGGAACGATGCGCGCGTCCTGAAGCTGGCCGCGCTGCAAGGCGCCTGGTTCGCCACGCCCGAGAACGCCGGCTTCACGGCTTTTGCATCGCGCTACCGCAGCAAGTTCGGCGCCGACCCGGTGCGCATCGCCACGTTGTCCTATGATGCGGTGACGCTGGCGGCCGCCCTGGCGCGCGGCGCGGGGCAGCATTTCAGCCAGGACACGCTGACCAACACGTCCGGGTTCAATGGTGCCGACGGCTTGTTTCGCTTCCGCCAGGACGGTCCGAACGAACGCGGCCTCGCGGTGCTGCAGATCGACAATGGCGCGGCCAAGACCGTGAGCCCGGCGGCGCGCAGCTTCACGGCCAATCCCTCGGCGATCTGACCGAGGGTTTGACGGCGGCAACAGTCGCTCAAAGCCCCAACTTGGTCTTGAGCATGGCGTTCACGGTCTGCGGATTGGCCTTGCCGCCGGTTTGTTTCATCACCTGCCCGACGAACCAGCCCAGCATGCTGGGCTTGGCCTTTGCCTGCGCAACCTTGTCCGGGTTTGCTGCCACGATGGCGTCGACGGCGCCCTCGATCGCGCCGGTATCGGTCACTTGCCGCAGACCCCGGCGCTCGACAATGTCGCGCGGCAGCGCCTCCCGCTCCTCGCCGATGAGCAGCAGCAGGACGTCCTTGGCGATCTTGCCCGAGATGGTGCCGTCGACGATGACGTCGACGAGATCGGCGACCTGCTCGGGCGTCACCTGCGTCTCATGCACCGACAGACCGACCGAATTCGCATAAGCCGCGAGATCGCCGGTGATCCAGTTGGCGACGAGCTTGGGGTCGCGGCCGGCGGGCGCGACATGGACGGCGCGTTCGAAATAGGCCGCGAGGTCCCGCTCGGCCACCAGAACGCCGGCATCATAAGGCGACAGGCCGTAGTCCTTGACGAAGCGGGCCTTCTTCGCGTCCGGCAGTTCTGGAAGGTCCGCCGCGAGCGCGTCGACGAAGGCCTGGTCGAACTCCAGCGGAAGGAGATCGGGGTCGGGGAAATAGCGGTAATCGTGCGCCTCCTCCTTGGAGCGCATCGATCGGGTCTCGCCCCGGCCCGGGTCGAACAGCCGTGTTTCCTGCCGCACGGTCTCGCCGTCCTCGATCAACGCCACCTGCCGACGGGCTTCGGCCTCGATGGCCTGGCCGATGAAGCGGATGGAATTGACGTTCTTGATCTCGCAGCGCGTGCCGAGGGGCTCGCCGGGCCGCCGCACGGAGACGTTCACGTCGGCGCGCAGATTGCCCTTCTCCATGTCGCCGTCGCAGGTGCCGAGATAGCGCAGGATGGTCCGGAGCTTCGTCACATAGGCCTTGGCCTCGTCGGCGGAGCGCATGTCGGGGCGCGAGACGATCTCCATCAGGGCGACGCCGGAGCGGTTGAGATCGACGAAGCTCGAGTGCGGCGACTGGTCATGCAGCGACTTGCCGGCGTCCTGTTCGAGGTGGAGCCGTTCGATGCCGACGGTGATCTGCCGCTCGGGCGTGACGTCGACGATCACCTCCCCCTCGCCGACGATCGGATGCTTGTACTGGGAGATCTGGTAGCCTTGCGGCAGGTCGGGATAGAAATAGTTCTTCCGATCGAAGACCGAGCGGCGGTTGATCCGCGCCTTGAGACCGAGCCCGGTTCGTACCGCCTGGATGACACAGGCCCGGTTGATCACCGGCAGCATGCCCGGCATGGCGGCATCGACGAAGGAGACCTGATCGTTCGGCTCCCCGCCGAAACCCGTCGCGGCACCGGAAAACAGTTTCGAGCGCGAACTCACCTGGGCATGGATCTCCATGCCGACGACGATTTCCCAGTCGCCGGTCGCGCCGTGCAGGAGTTTGGACGAGGTGGTCGCCATGACGCTTCCTATGACTGCGTGTCCGCCTGCCGCGACAGGCCCCGCTGCTCGTAATCGATGATCCATTCGATCATGGCGCGCCAGACGTGTTCGGTGAAGGCCGGGGGGATGCCGATGACGGCTGCCTGCGCCCGGACGCGTCCAACGACCTCTTCCACCCGGGCGTTGCGGGCCGGCAAGCCCTCGCGCCGCTTCACTGTCACGACCGCGTCGACGCAAGCCAGGCGCCTGGCCAGCAGCCGCACGAGATCACGATCGATCTCGTCGATTTGCCGCCGCAAGTCCGTGAGCGCGGCTTCACCTCGCGGGTTCATCGGCTCCACCAATCGTCCGGCAAGCGCATCGGCGGCGCGGCCTCCTCCACCACCTGCGCCAGGGAGAACAGCGTCTCCTCGTCGAAGGGGCGGCCGATGAGCTGAAGCCCCAGCGGCAGCCTCTCGTTCGACAAGCCCCCCGGCACCGCGATGCCGGGCAGACCGGCCATGTTGACCGTCACCGTGAAGGCGTCGTTGAGATACATCTCGATCGGGTTGGCGGCCGTCTTCTCGCCCACCGCGAAAGCCGCCGAGGGTGTCGCGGGGGTCAGGATCGCCTCGACCCCGTCCGCGAAGGCCTTTTCGAAGTCCTGCCGCACCAGCGTGCGCACCTTCTGGGCGCGCAGGTAATAGGCGTCGTAATAGCCCGCGGACAGCACATAGGTGCCGATCATGATGCGGCGCCGGACCTCGGCACCGAACCCCGCCGCACGGGTGTTGCCGTACATCTCCGCGACATCGCGTCCGGCGACCCGCAGGCCGTAGCGGACACCGTCGTACCGCGCGAGGTTCGACGACGCTTCCGCTGGCGCGACAATATAATAGGCCGGCAGAGCGTATTTCGTGTGCGGCAGGCTGATGTCGACGATCGTGGCGCCGGCCTCCTCGAGCCAGGCGATGCCCTGCCGCCAGAGCGTGTCGATCTCCGTCGGCATGCCGTCGAGGCGGTATTCCTTGGGGATGCCGATAACCCGGCCTTTGATCGAGCGTCCCACCGCGGCCTCGTAATCCGGCACCGCCGCGTCGACCGAGGTCGTGTCCTTGGGGTCGTGCCCCGCCATGGAGCGCAGCATGATCGCCGCGTCCCGCACCGTGCGGGTCAGGGGGCCGGCCTGATCGAGCGAGGACGCGAAGGCGACGATGCCGAACCGCGAGCAGCGGCCGTAGGTCGGCTTGATCCCCACCGTACCCGTGAAGGCGGCGGGCTGGCGGATCGATCCGCCGGTGTCGGTGGCGGTGGCGCCGAGACAGAGGCGGGCCGCCACCGCCGCCGCCGAGCCGCCCGACGAGCCGCCTGGCACCAGGGCGCTGTTCGAACCGGGCTTGCGCCAGGGCGAAATCGCGGGGCCAAAGTAGGAGGTCTCGTTCGACGAGCCCATGGCGAATTCGTCGAGGTTGAGCTTGCCCAGCATGACGGCGCCGTCACGCCAGAGTTGCGAGGATACGGTCGATTCGTAAGCCGGCACGAAACCTTCGAGGATGTGACTCCCCGCCGTCGTCTGCACGCCCTTCGTGCAGTAGAGGTCCTTGACCCCGAGGGGGAGACCCTCGAGCGGGCCGCCGTCGCCACCGGCGATCCGCGCATCTGCCGCGTCCGCCATCGAGAGGGCCAAGTCGGGCGTCTCCGTGATGAAGACGTTGAGACCGCGCGCCGCCTCCATGGCATCAAGATGCGCCTGGGTCAGTTCGCGCGAGGACACGGATTTCGCCCGGATGGCGTCGCGCGCGGCCGCAAGCGTCAGGCTGGTCAGATCGGACATGATTGAACTCGAAGGGCCGCGAGGCGGACGGGGCTCGCAGGCGAAACGATGAGACTATTCGACGACCTTCGGGACGACGAAAAGGTGATCCTCGGAGACCGGCGCATTGCCGAGGATCTTGTCGACGATGCCGCCGTCCGTCACCTCGTCGGCCCGCATCTTCATGCGCATCGGCAGAACCGACGTCATGGGTTCGACGCCTTCGACGTCGACGGCGTCGAGCTCGGCGACGAAGGACAGAACGGCATTGATCTCGCCTTGCATATGCTGCACCTCGTCCTCTCGCAGGGTGATCCGGGCGAGTTGAGCAACGCGGCGGACGGTCGCCTGATCGATGGACATGTCGGTTCCGCGTTCGAGGACAAAGCGCCGGGCGTCTATATCATCCCGGCTCCGGCTTTATCAACGCATGCGGCCGGCCGAACGGAAACGCGTTGGAGGAGCCCGCATGGAAGCGCGCGTCGCGAGCCTCGAGGAGCTGGCCGCCTCCCTGCCCCGCCAGGAGCGTCTGATCGGGCTCGATCTCGGCACCAAGACCATCGGCCTCGCCATGTCGGACGTCGAGCGCCGCATCGCGACGCCTCTCGACACGATCCGTCGAACGAAGTTCACCAGGGACGTCGAACAGCTCAGGACCTTCCTCGACCGCTACGGGATCGGCGCCCTGGTGATTGGACTGCCCCTCAACATGGACGGCTCGGAAGGGCCGCGGGTGCAATCGACACGGGCCTTCGTCCGCCAGGCGCTGCCGCTCGTCGGCAAGCCGTTCGCGTTCTGGGACGAGCGGCTGTCGACCGCCGCGGTGACGCGCGCGCTCATCGATCAGGATGTTTCGCGGGCGCGGCGCCGCGCGGTCGTCGACCAGATGGCGGCGGCCTACATCCTGCAGGGTGCTCTCGACCGGCTGACAGCCCTGCGATCCTGCGGGGTGAGCCTCGGTCGTTGACGAATAGAAGTTGATATTTCCGTCGTTGCACCTAAAAGTTGTGCGTGCTGCAAGGCTGGGCGGGTACGGACCTGCGGGTCGGATCGATTTCATGCCGCAAACTTCATCTCGACGACCTCGGGTCTCCAAGCCCGCGTCGCTGACGCGGAGGAGGCCCGCCGAGACGGGTTCGAACCCCGGCGGGAGCGCCGATCCCCAGGATGTGAGCCGCTATGTGGCGGATATCTGTGGCGAACTCTCCAAGATGACGAAATCGGCGAAATTGATGATGCTCAGCTACCTGCTGGGCATGGCCGGGCAGGAAGCCGAGCGGATTTCACGCGGCGATTCCGTCTTGAAGTGAACCCTTTCGGGCCGCCTCGGTCCGGAGATCCGGCGCAACCGCCTCCGCCGCAAGCTCGGCCAGGATGGTTTCGGCCGCGCCCGAGGTTTGCGCATTGGACCCGAGCCGCCGCATCGAGACCGTGTGCTCCGCCGCCTCCGTGCGGCCGACCACAAGCAGCACCGGCACCTTGGCGAGGGAATGTTCGCGCACCTTGTAGGTGATCTTCTCGTTCCGAAGGTCGCCCTCGACCCGCAGCCCGAGCCCGCGGGCCTGGGCGATAAGATCGAGCGCGTAATCGTCGGCCACCTGCGTGATCGTCGCCACGACGATCTGCAAGGGCGAGAGCCAAAGCGGCAGATGGCCGGCATAGTTCTCGATGAGAATGCCGGTGAAACGCTCCAGCGAACCGAAGATGGCCCGGTGCAGCATGACGGGCGTCACCTTTTCGCTCTGGGGGTCGATG
>CAXSEU010000010.1:8987-13971 GCA_964236485.1 uncultured Lichenihabitans sp.
CCGTGGAAGCCGGTCGTCATGAAGAAGACCGACCCGTAGCGGTCGCTCGACAAGGTGACGCCCTCGCTCGTGAGCTCGGCGTACTCGAAGACCTGTCCGTCGATGAAGAAGGCGCCGAACCGTCCTGGCATGTTGAAATCGACCTGCAGGGTGCCGCATTGCCAATCACGCCCGATGGCGTCCCGCAGCACATATTCCAGCTTGGGGCCATAGAAGGCCCCCTCGCCGGGATTGATCGAGGTCTCGATGCCGCGCGCCGCCACGTCTTCGATCACTTTTCCCAGCGCCGATTCCGCCTTGTCCCAGACCTCGTCCGAGCCGACCCGCTTGTCCGGCCGGGTGGAGAGCTTGATGCGCACGTCGCTGAAGCCGAAATCCGCATAGATCGACAAGATCAGGTCGTTGACCTTGAGGCTCTCGGCCATGATCTGGTCTTCGGTGCAGAAGATGTGCGCGTCGTCTTGCGTGAAGGCGCGAACCCGCATGACGCCATGCAGGGCGCCTGACGGCTCGTAGCGATGCACGATGCCGAACTCGCCGATCTTGAGGGGAAGGTCACGATAGCTCTTGAGGCCGTTCTTGAACACCTGGACGTGGCCGGGGCAGTTCATCGGCTTCAGGGCGAAGACGCGGTCGTCCTCGGTCTTGGTGAAGAACATGTTCTCGCGGAACGTATCCCAATGGCCGGAGGTGACCCACAGCGACTTGTCGAGAACCTGCGGGGTGTTGACCTCGATGTAGCCGACCGCCTCCTGACGACGCCGCATATAGCCGATCAGCGTCTGGAACAGGGTCCAACCTTTGGCGTGCCAGAAGATGGTGCCCGGTCCCTCCTCCTGGAAGTGGAACAGATCCATCTCCCGCCCGAGCCGGCGGTGATCGCGCTTGGCCGCTTCTTCGAGCTGCTTGAGGTGGGCGTCGAGTTCCTCGGCCTTGGCGAAGGCCGTGCCATAGATGCGCGACAGCATGGGATTGTTGCTGTCGCCCCGCCAATAGGCCCCGGCCACCTTCATCAGCTTGAAGGCCGTGCCGACCTTGCCGGTCGAGGTCATGTGCGGGCCGCGGCAGAGGTCGAGCCAATCGCCCTGCCGGTAGATTTTCAGATCCTGGTCGGCCGGGATGGCATCGACGAGTTCGACCTTGAAGGCCTCGCCCTTTTTTTCGAAGAAGGACTTAGTCTCGTCGCGGCTCCAGACCTCCTTGGTGAAGGGGCGGTCGCGCGCGACGATCTCGCGCATCTTGGCTTCGATGCCTGCGAAATCCTCCGGGGTGAACGGCTGTTCGCGGTAGAAATCGTAATAGAAACCATCCTCGATCACCGGGCCGATGGTGACCTGCGTGCCCGGATAGAGCGCCTGCACGGCTTCGGCCAGCACATGGGCGGCATCGTGCCGGATGAGGCCGAGCGCGCGCGGATCGTCGCGGGTCAGGAACTCGACCTTCGTATCACCTTGCAGCGGATCGGACAGGTCCGTCACGACGCCGTCCCTCGCCATGGCGACGACCCGCTTGGCCAGCGAGGGCGAGATGCTCTTGGCGACGTCGAGGCCGCTCGTCTCTGCCGGAAAGGACCGCTCCGCGCCGTCCGGAAAAGTCAGGGTGACCATGGCACGACTCCGTCTGCTCACTCGCCGAAACGATCGACGTAAGCGCCGGCGGGACCGCCCGCCCGGGATCGTGTGCGCTACAGCAAAGCGGGATCTGGGGCAATGGTTTTGGCGGTTGGGATTGTATTGGGTTCTGGAAACGATGGGCTTGCCCGCGCCGCTGACAGAGCGGCGAAACCTCGGCAGTTGGGATGGCTCGACTGAACAGATCGCACTTCCTATCAAAGGAATGATTCATGATTACCGTCCGTTCACTTGTTCTTGCAGCGGTTGGCCTCGTCACACTGACCGGCCACGCCTTGGCGCACGCGCATCTCAAATCCGCGACCCCGCCGATGAACGGCAGAATGAATGTTAAGCTTACGCCTCGAACTGGACAGGTATTCTAAAACAGTCGTCATCGGCTGAGCATCGAGCGGTTGATTCGCAAGCCGCTTGACTCTCGCTCTCCGCCTCGGAATCTATAGGAACAAATCAGGAACAAACCGGCTCGATCCGCTCTTGGGGGAACCGGAACCCTGCCCTTTGTGCCGATTCGAGGCTAAGCGTGCTTCATCAAGACGGATCGGAACGGCTCGCTTCCCTGCGGGACGCCATCGCCAGGATCGAGACGAGACCTGGCCTCCCGAGAAGGCTTCGACAGGCTTCGATCGGAACGCCATCGCGCGAGGCCCTGGTTCGCCTCGGGGATGGCCACCTGCGGCTCGACGCCATGCTGGGCGGTGGTCTGCGGCGCAAGACCCTGCACGAGATCGTCGCGGCGCACCGGCAGGACGACGGCGCCGCGGCGGGTTTTGCGACCGCCCTCGCGATGCGGTGCGCCGGAGGCGGCTCTCTCGTCTGGATCCTGGAAGACAGTGCCGCCTCTGAGACGGGCTCGCCCTACAGTCCGGGGCTTGCCGGAGAAGGGCTCGATTCAGGACGCCTCATCCTGGTCCGGACCCGCGATGCCGCCATGACCCTGTGGGCGCTCGAGGAGGCCTTGCGGCTCAGAGCCAGCGTTGTCCTGGCGGAGCTCTGGGGCAGCCGGCATTATGGCTTGGCACCCTCGCGCCGCCTGGTCTTGGCCGCCAAGGCGGGCGGCGGCACCGCCCTGCTCCTGCATACGGGGCTCTCGGGCCGGGCATCGGCCCTGTCGAGCGCCGCCGAAACCCGCTTCTCGGTCGCAGCCTGCCCGAGCCCGCGTCTCGATTCGGCCGGCCATCGCCTCCCCGTTCCGGGTCCGGCGACTTTCGCGGTGCGCCTGATCAAGCAGCGCCTCGGCGTCATCCAGGGCTTCGACAGCGATCACGTTCACGGCCTCCTCTGGAATGCAGCGCAAAGGTGCTTTGATGACCACCCGGTACCTTTCGGTGTTTCTGCCGCGCCTGCCGACCGACCGGCTGAAGCGACGGGGGCAAACCTCCTCCCCCTGGTCCGGCGCGCCTAAGTCCGTCGCGCCGGACCAGGGCACCGAGACGCTGCCGCTCGCCACGGTCTCCAAGGTCAAGGGAACCCAGCGGATCGTTTCGGTCGATCTCGAAGCGGAACGGCACGCCATCCGGCCCGGCATGGCGCTGGCCGACGGACGTGCCCTCTGCCCGGCCCTTGTCGTCGCCGAGGCCGACCCCGCCGCCGAGGCCGCCCTGCTGGCGCGGCTCGTCGATTGCTGCCGCAGGTTCACACCATTGGTCGCGCCCGATGGCCCGGATGGCGTGCTGCTCGACATCGGCGGCGTGGCTCACCTCTTCGGCGGTGAAGCTGCCCTGCTCGCCGCCGTCGTGACAGAATTGACGCGGCAGGGGTTTGGGGTCCATGGCGCCATCGGCGCCACTCCCGAAGCCGCCTGGGCCCTGGCCCGGTTCTCGACATGCGAGATCGCGCCCCGAAATTGTCCCTCTTTCGATCGTCTGATCGCGGACCTGCCGCTGGCGGCCCTGCGGCTCGATGCCGAAACCCTGCGCGGCATGACCCAGGCCGGGTTCCGCCGCATCGAGGACCTGCTCTTGCGTCCTCGGGCCCCCCTCGCGGCGCGTTTCGGCCCAAAACCGTTCCAGCGGCTCGACGGCGTGCTGGGGCGGACCAAGTCCGCCATGTCACCCTGCTTCGAGGCTCCGGCCTATCTGGCCGAGCGGCGCTTTGCCAGCGGCATCACCCATCAGGGCGATGTGGTGGCCGCGCTCCTGCCGTTGGCCAAGCATCTCTGCGCGCTGCTCTCGCGTCATCATCGAGGGGCCCGCCGCATGGAGGCGACCCTCTTTCGGGTCGATGGCGCCGTCAAAAGACTCGTCATCGGCACCAGCCGTCCTACCCATTCGCCCGAAACCATCCTGGCGCTGTTCCGCGAGCGGATCGCGAGGCTCGACGAGGAGGGTCTCGATACGGGCTATGGGTTCGACCTCATCCGCCTCGCTGTGCTCATGGCCGAACCCCTGGCTCCCGTTCAGGATGCCCTTGTCGAAGACCCGGAGGGGCTTGGCGGCAATTTAGCCGAACTCGCCGACCGGCTGGGGGCGAGGCTCGGGCTGAAACGCGTGCTGCGCTTCGCCCACCATGGCACCCATATTCCCGAATTCGCCGTCGTGGCGCTGCCGTCCGCGCAATCCCATCCCCCCGATATGCGGACGACCGCGGAGCGTGGCCTCGAAACCGTCCCCACCCGGCCGATCCGCCTTTTCGACAAGCCGGAGCCGATCGACACCCTGGCCGCTGTCCCGGACGGGCCACCCTTAAGGTTCCGCTGGCGTCGCGTCATGCACGAGATCGCCGCCATCGAGGGTCCGGAGCGGATTTCACCTGAATGGTGGCGCGACGAATCCGCCCTCACGCGCGACTATTTCCGGGCCGAAGACCGCGAAGGGCGGCGCTTCTGGCTGTTTCGCGAGGGCCTGTTCAACCAGGAGACCACCCAGGCACGCTGGTTCCTGCACGGGCTGTTCGGATGACACGGTTCGCGGAACTCGGCGTCGCGACCAACTTCTCCTTCCTGCGCGGCGCCTCCCATCCGGAGGAACTGGTGGCCCAGGCCTATGGGCTGGGCCTCGCCGGCATCGGCATCGCGGACCGCAATTCGCTGGCCGGCGTCGTCCGGGCCCATAGTTTCATCAAGGAGCGCATTCCGTCTAAGGCCGGGTTCCGCCTCGCGGTCGGCACGCGGCTGGTCTTCGCCGACGGCACGCCCGACATCTTCGCCTATCCGAGGGATCGGGCCGCCTATGGCCGGCTGACCCGCATGCTCACGGACGGCAATCGCCGCACCGTGAAAGGCCAATGCGATCTGCGCTTCGGCAACCTCCTCGACCATGCCGAGGGACTGCAACTCATCGTCACGGAAACGTCCACCCACGATGCCGCGCCCAAAGGCCGTTCGGGTTTCGCCCTGCCCCGCCTGGTCAAAA
>CAXSEU010000010.1:13981-18130 GCA_964236485.1 uncultured Lichenihabitans sp.
GGTCGAGGCGGCATCGGGACGGGTGTGGATCGCCGCCACGCATCTTTACGGCCCCGACGTGCGGCGTCGCCTTGCCGGGCGAGCCGCCTTGGCCCGCAAAGCCGGGCTGAAGCTCCTGGCCACCAACGACGTCCTGATGCATGCGCCCGGGCGCCGTCCCTTGAGCGACGTGGTCCATTGCATCCGCCGGAAGACGACGCTCGAGGAAGCCGGCCGAGGTCTCGAGGCCAATGCCGAGCGCCATCTCAAATCCGGCCAGGAGATGGCCCGCATCTTCGCCGAGTTGCCGGACGCCGTCGAGGAGACGATCCGTTTCCTCGACGGGCTCGCGTTCTCGCTGACGCAACTGCGATACGACTACCCGGACGAATTGCGCGCCGGTTACGCCACCGAACAGGAGGCACTGGTCGCCTTGGCCGAGGCCGGGTTGGCTTTCCGCTACCCCTTGGGGGCACCGGCCAAGGTCAAGGCGTCGCTCGGTTACGAACTCGCCATCGTGGGGCGGCTCGATTACGCGGCCTATTTCCTGACCGTGCACGATATCGTGCGTTTCGCCCGCGAGCGCGACATCCTCTGCCAGGGCCGCGGGTCGGCAGCCAATTCGGTGCTGTGCTTCTGCCTCGGCATCACCGAGGTCGACCCCTCGAAACACGATCTCCTGTTCGAGCGCTTCATCTCGGAACAGCGCATCTCGCCGCCCGACATCGACGTCGATTTCGAGCACGAGCGGCGCGAGACGGTGATGCAATATATCTACGACCATTATGGGCGGGAACGGGCTGGCCTCGCAGCCAGCGTCGTCACCTACCGGACGCGCTCCACCATCCGCGAGGTCGGCAAGGCCTTCGGCCTCTCCGAGGACACGGTCGCGGCCCTCAACGGCACGGTCTGGGGCTATTGGTCGAGCGGCATCGATCCGGACCAGACACGGCGCATCGGCCTCGATCCGACGGAACCCCGGATCGCCGCGGTGCTGCGCCTCGCCGACGAGCTGACCGGTTTTCCCCGCCATCTGTCGCAGCATACCGGCGGCTTCGTCATCACCAGGTCACGCCTCGACGAGGTCGTGCCGATCGCCAATGCCGCCATGGAGGACCGCACCACGGTCGAATGGGACAAGGACGACCTCGACGCGCTTGGCATCCTCAAGATCGACGTCCTGGCGCTCGGCATGTTGTCCTGCCTGCGCAAGGGGTTCGATCTCCTCGAGACGCACTACGGCCAGCGCCTGACCCTGGCGACCCTCGCCGAAGCGCTGGGATCCCCCGACTCGACCTCCCGGGCCGACACGATCGGCGTCTTCCAAATCGAGAGCCGGGCCCAGATGTCGATGCTGCCGCGCCTGAGACCAAGGGAATTCTACGATCTCGTCATTCAGGTGGCGATCGTCCGGCCGGGCCCGATCCAGGGCGACATGGTGCATCCCTACCTGCGGCGGCGGCAGGGCCTGGAGCCTGTCACCTATCCGTCGCCTGACCTCGAGGAGGTGCTGAAGAAAACCCTCGGCATTCCCCTGTTCCAGGAACAGGCGATGAAGATCGCCATCGTGGCGGGCGGCTTCACCCCCAGCGAGGCCGACCAATTGCGCCGCGCCATGGCGACCTTCAAGCGCGTCGGCACCATCGGCACTTTCCACACCAAGATGGTGGAGGGCATGGCGGCCAGAGGCTACGACCGCGCTTTCGCGGAACATTGCTTCAAGCAGATCGAGGGCTTCGGCACCTATGGGTTTCCGGAAAGCCACGCGGCCTCCTTCGCGCTCCTGGTCTATGCCTCGGCCTGGATGAAGTGCCGCTACCCGGATGTCTTCGCCTGCGCGCTGCTGAACGCTCAACCCATGGGGTTTTACGCCCCCGCCCAGATCGTGCGCGACGCCCGCGACCATGGGGTGCCGATCCACGAGGTCGATGTCAATTTTTCAGTGTGGGATCATCAGCTTGTTGCGGCTTCTTCAACTCAAGCCATGGCGCCGTGCCGACTTCATTCCCGACATGAGAGGATGCGCGACGACATCCTGGGCGATCATGCGATCCGCCTCGGGTTTCGGCAGGCGAAGGGGCTTCGGCAAACCGACATGGACCGGCTCGTCGCGCGCCGCGGCCGGGGGTACGATTCGATCCGCGACCTTTGGCTTCGGGGAGAGCTGTCGTCCTCCAGCCTCGAGGTTCTGGCCGAAGCCGATGCGTTCCGGTCCATCGGCCTCGATCGGCGCGACGCACTCTGGACGGTTCGTGGCCTCAACCGGTCGGGCGACAAGGACGACCTGCCGTTGTTCGTCGACATCGTCGGGAAGCTCGAGCCCGATGCCGATCTCCCCCCGATGGGTCTTGGCGAACACGTGGTGGAGGACTACCGGCGCCTCTCGCTGTCGCTCAAGGCCCACCCGGTCAGCTTCCTACGCGAGCGGCTTGCCAAGAGACGTATCCTGCGCAGCGAGGACCTGCCGAGCGTACCGGACGGCAGGCGCATCATCGTGGCGGGTCTCGTGCTGGTCCGGCAACGGCCCGGCTCCGCCCATGGGGTCATCTTCCTCACGATCGAGGACGAGACCGGAACGGCCAACATCATCGTCTGGCCGAAGATTTTCGAAACCAACCGGGCGGGCGTGATCGCCTCACGCTTCCTCGCCGTGACGGGACGCCTGCAGAACGAGGCCGGCGTCATCCATGTGGTGGCCGAACGAATGGAGGATTTCACGCCGATGCTGAACACGCTGTCAGAGCAAGGCAGCACCATCTCGGACCTCGCCCGCGCCGACGAGGTGAAAAGGCCACAGACCTTTTCCAGTGCCGACAGAGGGCACGGCAATCAGCTCGGCACCAAGATCTCCACCGCGGCGGCGGACATCCGGGGCGTCATGCCCAAGGGCCGCAATTTCCAATAGCGGCATCTCAGGCCGGCCCGACCAGCCTTTGCTTCAGCGCATCCTTGCGACCATTCCCCAGACGGCCGGCACCAGCAGGGCGGCCAGAAGCATCTTCACCACGTCCCCGGCGATGAACGGCACCACGCCGAGCCGCAGTGCCGAAGCCGGCCCGACGAAATGCGCCAGCCAGGCGAAGCCAAGCGCGAAAATGATGACTTCGCCGGCCGCCATGGTGGCGAGGAGACGCGGGAAGGACCGGTCCGCCCCGCGCTCCGCAAACCAGCCGATGAGCGCCGACGCGAACACGTAACTCAGCAGGTATCCGCCCGTCGGCCCCATCATGTAAGCGAGGCCGATGCCATGCTCCGGCGTCCCGGCAAAGACCGAAAGTCCCAGGGCACCTTCGACGAGGTAGAGCACGGTTGTGGCGGCGGCGAGGCGCGCCCCGAACGCGGCAGCCAGCAGCATCACCACGAGCGTCTGCAGCGTCAGCGGAACCGGGACGAATGGCACGGCGACCCGCGCCGACAAGGCCAGGAGACCGCTGCCGATCATCGCCAGCAGCACCGTCCGCATGGCCCGGGCGCCCGCCGAGGCCTGTTCGGGCCACACCGCACCCGCAAGGGTCGGCCGGACCGGGAGTCGAATATCCGTCATGGGCATCTCCAGGCTGCGCCGGACTTGCTTTCCATCGTCCGTCACCGCAGGTTGGCTTCGTCATAGGACGCACCGGGTGCCCCGGCAAGCGAAGCTTGGCGCCCGGTCGTCACCGTTGCGGGGTTCGATACAGTTGTGGCCACAAAGGCGATTCCCTTCGACCATTCGATCTCCGCCAAGCCTGAAGAGCTGCAATCGGTGTCGCCGCTGGTGCGCCGGCTCATCGCCAACAACGGCAGCCCCTTCACGTTCACGGGCACATGCACCTATCTCGTCGGTCGCGGGGAGGTCACGGTCATCGACCCCGGCCCCCTCGATGGCCCGCACCTCGACGCCATTTTGGCAGCCACGCGCGGCGAGACGATCCGCACGATCTTGATCACGCACGCCCATCTCGATCATTGCGGCGGCTCGATGGCCCTCAAGGAGGCCACCGGCGCCACGGTCATGGGCGGCCGCCCGTGCGAGGCCGCATCGGCGCCCCGGCAGGCACCGATGCTCGATGCCGGTCAGGATCGGCGCTACATGCCCGACCTCGTCTTGGGCGAGGGGGAAAGCGTCGCGGGACCCGGATACAGGCTCGATGCCCTGGCGACGCCCGGCCATGCGGCAGACCATCTGGCGTT
>CAXSEU010000011.1:0-17888 GCA_964236485.1 uncultured Lichenihabitans sp.
AGCGTTTTTATCCTGAAATCGAAGCGCGCCAGTCGGAAGTCGAGGTCGATGTTCTCGGTGACGTTGAAATTGTCCCAGCCGTTCAGACGGCGCAGGATGTCGGTGCGGAAATGGTTCGAGGTGCCGCCGAGAGGGACGGGCAGCCGCAGCGCCGCGAGGCCCGGCATGACGGCACCGAACAGCCCCGCGTATTCCATGGCGAAGAGCCGGGTCAGCCAGCTTTCGTCGGCGTGATCGACCGCGAGCCGCGCCTGGAGGCAGGCGGTCCGCATGGGCCGGGTCCGAAACATCGCGACGGCGGCGCGCAACTGGTCCGGCTCGGGCCGGTCCTCGGCATCGTAGACCACGAGCAGGTTTCCGCGCGCATGATGCAGGGCGATGTTGAGCGCCCTCGGTTTGGTGCGCGGAAAACCCGCCGGCGCCACGATCGTATCGAAATGCGCCGGCAGGTTCAGCACCTCGATGGCCGCGATGGTGGCGTCATCGCCGGCTTCCACCATGAGCTTGATGTCGAGCTTGGCGCGGGGGTAGTCGAGCTGGTCCAGCGAGGCGACGAGATGGGGCACGACGCCCGCCTCGCGGAGCAGTGGCACCACCACCGTATAGATCGGCAGGGCGTGGTCTGGAATGCGGCCGCTGGGCGGCCGCGGCGGTGCGGCGCTCGCGGCCGTCGCGAGGAGGCGGAGCATGGTCGAGATGAAGAACACCGAGGAGACGAAAGCTCCCGTCACCATCAAGGTGGCCAGGGGGGCGATGACGAGGCCCGTCACGGTCAGGATCGCGAGCGCCGCGGCCGCGGCCCGCTGGCCCACATTGAGCCCGCCGTCGGCCGACAGGTTGTGGTCCCACGACGCGAGACCATGACTGGCGAGATGCAGCAGCGCAGGGCGGGCCTGGCGGCGGATCAGCGCCTTGAGGCAGCGCGGCGAGACGATGGCGGTGCGGGCTTCGCGACCCTGCCCGGCGTGACAGCGCTCCAGCAGGCGTCGCAGAGCGGCGCCCTGTGGCGCGAGGACCCGGTCGAGCCCGCGCGCATTGGGCGCTAGGAACACGGCGCCGGCGTCGTGGCGCCACATCGCGCCCGGCGGCATGACCAGCCGCATCGGCACCTCGAGGTAAGGCATACCGAGGTAGCGCGCGAGCAGGCGATAGAAGGTGTCCTCCGGAAAGCCGGCGCCAAGCAGCGCGCGATCGGCCGTCACATCGACCTCCCTCGCCTTGGCGGCCGCCTTCAGCAGCAGGCCGGGCGGCACGCCCTGGGCGGCCAGAAAAGCGATCTCGATCGGCGTCTGGCCGGTGGCACGGTCGTGGGCGAAACCGTCGTGGCGCCGCGCGACAGGCGGCGCCTGAACCGCGGCAGCCGGCGGAACCTTGAGCGCACCCTGACGCGACGCGACCGGCATGATAGGATCAGCCCCCACGGACCCTTCTTGACGAAACGTTAACAGCCGCAAGCCGGAGTCGGAAGATGAAGAATCGAGCGAGGCAAAGATTCTTCCGCATGTCGTTTTGCGCGCTGATGTTTATCGGGACTACGCTGGACCGGGGGGCTGTCGCGGAGGACGACCACTCCGCCGCCGCCGGGCTGCCGGAGGTCTTCGTGCCGAGTTTCTGGGATCCGGCGCGCCTGCCCGACAAGCCCGACCTTGGCGGGTTGAAGACCATCCGCTTCGTCACCGAGGGCGACTATCCCCCGTTCGGCTTCGCGGGACCCGACGGCACGCTGGTCGGCTTCAGTGTCGACCTCGCCCGCGCCCTCTGCGAGGAGCTGAAGGTCGCCTGCACGATCCAGACCCGCCGCTTCGACACCATCGTGCCGGCGCTCCAGGCCGGCGCGACCGACGCGGCGATCGCCTCCCTGGCCATCACGCCGCAAGCGCTCGAGAACGTGGATTTCACGTCCCCTTACTACAAGACGCCGGCCAGGTTCGCGGCGCGGCGCGAGAGCAAGTTCGGCGACATCCTGCCGGAGACCATCGGGTCGCGGCGCGTCGGCGTCGAACGCGGCACCGCGCACGAGGCCTTTCTCAAGGCCTTCTTCCCGGCCGCGGCCGTGCAGGCCTTCGGCAGCCAGGCGGAGTTGCGGGCGGCCCTGACCTCGAGCGCCGTCGAACTCGCATTCGGCGACGGCATCGCGCTGGCCCAATGGCTGGGGTCGCCCGCCTCGGCGGCGTGCTGCGCCTTCGCGGGCGGCCCGTTCACGGAAAGCCGCTTCTTCGGGCAGGGAGCCGGCATCGCGGTACGCCGGGGCAACGGCACCTTGCGCGCGGCGCTGGATTATGGGCTGGCCCGGCTCGCCGCCCAGGGGACCTACGCGGACCTCTACCTCAAGTATTTCCCAATCGGCGTCTACTGAGCCGGACCTCACATCAGCTTGGCGAAGGTCGCCGCCGCCACTTCGGGCTTCTCCAGGTCGGCGTTGAAGGACTGGACGAAGTTGCCGGCCTTGTCCATCAGGTAGATGATGGACGTGTGGTCCATGGTGTAGTCTCCCCCCTCGGTCGGCGCCCTCTTGGCGAAGACCCGATATCCTCTCAGCATCGCCTCGATGGCGGCGGGGCTTCCCGTCAGGCCAGTGATGCGCGGATCGAAGCCCGAGAGATAGTCCTTCAATACGGCAGGGGTGTCGCGCTCGGGATCGATCGTGACGAAGAGGACGGAGGCGTCCTTCTCCGGCCCCAGGGCCTTCAGCATCTGGGTCAGGTCCGACAAGGTGGTCGGGCACACGTCGGGGCAGTGGGTATAGCCGAAGAAGACCAGCAGCGGTCGTCCCTTGAACGCCGCCTCGGTGACGGCCTTGCCGTTCTGGTCGGTCAAGGCGAAGGGGCCCCCGATGCCGGACGAAATCGGCGGCTGCGAGGAGCTTTGGGCCAGGAGGCCGCCCACGATCAGCGCGAGACCGGCGAGGATGCCGGCAAGCGGCAGCAGGATGCGGCGGGGCGGCAAGGTCATGCGAACTCTGATCCATCCTGCGCGCGGCGTCACATGCCCTGCACGATCTTGGAGATGATCCGCGCCGTGAAGTCCACCATCGGCACCACGCGGGCGTAGTTCAGCCGGGTCGGCCCGATGATGCCGAGCACGCCGACGATCCGCTGCTGACCGTCGCGGAATGGGGCCGCCACCATGGACGAGCCCGACAGCGAGAACAGCTTGTTTTCGGCGCCGATGAAAATCCTTACACCCTCCCCGCTCTCGGCCCGGTTCAGGAGTTCGATGACGTCGGTCTTGGTTTCGAGATCGGCGAAGAGCAGGCGGACGCGCTCGATGTCGTCGAGCGCCGTGAGGTCTTCGAGAAGGTTCGCCTGCCCTCTGACGATCAACTGCCGACCTTCCCCCTGCAGGCCCGCCCAACTGGCGAGCCCCGCGTCGACGAGCCGCTCCGTCAGGCCATCGAGTTCCCTCTCCGCCGCCCGGCGCTCGGCTTCGATCTCGCCACGGGCTTCGGTGAGGGTGCGGCCCCGGATGCGGGCATTGAGGTAGTTGCCGGCTTCGATCAGTGCCGAGGACGGCAGATCCCGGGTGGTTTCGACGACGCGGTTTTCGACCGATCCGTCCTCCGCCACCAGGATCGCGAGGGCGCGCTCCGGTTCGAGCCGCAGGAACTCGATATGCTTCAGGCGCGCGTTGTCGTTGGCCGTGACCACCACCCCGGCCCCCCGGGTCAGGCCCGACAGCAGGCTCGTGGCTTCGCCGAGGGCGCCTTCCAGAGTCCGGGATTTCGACGCCGCCTTGACCTCGGCCTCGATCCGGAGGCGTTCGCCGGCGTTGAGATCGCCGATCTCGAGGAGGGAGTCCACGAAGAAGCGCAGCCCCGATTGCGTCGGCAGGCGACCGGCGCTGGTGTGCGGCGCATAGATGAGGCCCAGTTCTTCGAGATCCTGCATGACGCTGCGCACCGAGGCGGGCGAGAGCGCCATCGGCAGCAGCCGGGAGAGGCTGCGCGAGCCGACCGGCTCGCCTGTCGCCAGATAGGAATCAACGATGCGCTTGAAGATTTCGCGTGAGCGCTCGTTCAGCGCCGCCAAGGCCCCTGGGCCGGAGGGGTCGGGACGCTGATCCAGGGGGAAGCTCATGGGGTCAACATGCCCTCCGCGCCCGCGGACTTCAAGCGCACGGGCGCCCGTGCGTCATCCGCCTACCCGACCCGAGCGCCCATAGAGCAGCAGCATGGCCAGGATCACCATGCCGTAGATCACCTGGCGGCCCGCCTCGGCGATCTGCATCACCGACAGGATCGACTGAAGCAGTGTGATCAGGATGACGCCGGCCGTGGTGCCGAGATAGGAGCCTCGTCCGCCGAGGATCGAGGTGCCGCCGAGCACCACCGCCGCGATGGCGGGCAGGAGGTAGGCGTCCCCCATGCCCTGATAGGCCTTGGTCGAGTAGCCGGCCAGCAGGACACCGCCGAATGCCGAGAGGCCGCCCGAGATGGCGAAGGCCAGGAGAACGACGCGCTGCGTCTTGATGCCCGACAGGTAGGCGGCCTGCTCCCTGTTGCCGATGCCGTAGACGGACCGCCCGAACGTCGTCCGGCCCAGCAGGAAGACCGTCGCGGCGCCGACGACGATCCACATCCACACCGCATTGGGGATGCCGACGACCCAGTGGCCGGTGGCAAGGTCGTGCATGGCCGGCGTCGCCATGTCCTGCGGCGCGGAGCCGCCCGTCCGCAACACCATCAACCCTTGCGCGACCGCGTTGATGCCGAGCGTGAAGATCATCGAGGGGACCCGCAGGTAGGCGACCCCGAACCCGTTCACGAGACCAAAGACGATCCCGCACAGCACCCCGAAGGGGATCGCCAGCGCGGCGCCCGTGCTGCCGTATCCGGCGGCGGCCGTCGACATCATGCCGCCCACCGTCATGAGCCAGGGGACCGAGAGGTCGATCTGGCCGAGCAGCACGACGATCATCATGCCTGTCGCCACCATGGCCAGGAAGGCGCCGACCTGGAGCTGCTGCAGGAGGTACCCCGGCGACAGGAAACTCCTTGAATAAAGGCTGCCGAGCAGCAGCAGAACGACGATGCAGCCGAAGGCTGTGGCGGCGGCCGGATCGACGCGGCGAAGGGCTGCAGGCAGGCGGGATGGGGCGGGGCCGGCCGGATCGCGGCGGGAGGTCATTGGCCGAAGAGGTCCAGTCGGTTGCGGATCCGGAACAGGCGGAAGGAGCCGAGGCACACCGCTCCGAGCAGAACCAGCCCGAGGAACAAGGGCTGCCATAGGGGGTCGAGATTGAAGACGAAGAGCAGGTCGTTGATGGTGCGGAAGATGAAGGCGCCGAAGATCGCCCCGATGGCGCTGCCCGAGCCGCCGAACAGCGAGACGCCGCCGATCACCGTCGCGGCGATGGAGTTCAGCGTGTAGGTCGCCGCGTTCGACGAGGAGGCCTCGCCCGAATAGGTGAAGAAGGCGAGCATCAGCCCGCCGAGACCCGCGAAGAGACCTGCCAGCACATAGGCCAGGAACTTGGCGCGTCGCACCGGCGCCCCGGACATGTAGGCCGACACTTCCGAGGACCCCACGGCGTAGACGGTCCGCCCCCACACCGAGCGACGGAACGGCATCCAGACGAGCAGCATCACGCCGCCGAGGGCCACCACGCTGGTCGGGATGCCGCCCGGCAACTGCCCCGTGAGCGCGTCGGCAAGGTCGGCGTTGACGTCGCCGCCGGGGTTCGGGCGGAGCGCGAGGGCCAGGCCGAAATAGACCGCTCCCGTGGCGATGGTGGCGACGATCGGCTGCAGCCGTCCGTAGATGACGAGAAGACCGTTGAGCGCCCCGCAGGCGGCGCTGGCCAGCAATACGCCAAGGACGCCGAGCAGCGTCATGACGGGCGATCCGACGACGATCCAGGAGGCGAGGCAGTCGGCCAGGATGAAGATGGTGCCGACCGAAAGGTCGATGCCGGCCGTCAGAACCACGAAGGTCTGCGCCACGGCCATGAGTGCAAGCAGCACCCCCTTGTTGGCCGCGGTCTGCACCACGTTGGCACTGAAGCCGGCCGGGTGGTTGCCCGTGTAGACCGCGAAGATGATGGCGAAGACCAGGAGGGCCGAGAGCGTCGCCTTGTTGCCGCTGAACCAATAGCGCCAATCGGTCATGCCGAGACGCTCCCGGACGCGCGGGCGGTCGGCTGGGTCTCGATGTTGAGGGCGCTTGAGATCAGCGCATGTTCCGTGATCTCCTCGCCGACGAGTTCCCGCCGCACCGCCCCGTCGTAGAGCACCAGGACCCGGTCGCAGCAGCCGATCAGTTCGGCATAGTCGGTCGAATAGAGCAGGATCGCGGCGCCCCCATCGGCCAGCTTGCGCAGCAGGCGATAGATTTCCTGCTTGGTTCCGACGTCGATGCCGCGCGTCGGGTCGTTGAGCAGGATGATGCGCGGCGCGATCATCAGCCATTTGGCGATCACGACCTTCTGCTGGTTCCCGCCCGACAGGGAGGCCACCGGCACGCCGATATCGGCCGTCTTGACGGCGAGAAGGCGGATCATGTCGTCGATCGAGCGCCGCTCGGCGCCGCGGTCGATGATGCCGCCCCGCGAGAGGCGATCGAGCGACGCGAAGGACAGGTTCGCGCCCACCGACAGGGGCAACATCAGCCCTTCGGTCTTGCGGTCTTCGGGGATCAGCGCCATGCCGTTGCGCGCCGCCTTGGCGTCGCTGGGCCCGGTCAGCGACGCACGCCGGCCCCCGATCAGGACCTCGCCCGAAACGCCGCGCAACACGCCGAAGAGCGCCAACAGAAGGTCGCGCTGGCCCTGGCCGTCGAGCCCGCCGAGCCCGACGATTTCCCCGCCCCGCACGGCGAGCGAGATGTCGCTGAGGCTGTCGCCCCAGGTCAGGTTCCTGACCTCGAGCACCGCCGGCGCTTCCGGCGGCACGCGCGGGGGCTTCGGCGGGTAGACGTGGGAATAGTCCCGCCCGATCATCAGGCGCACGACCTCGTCGTCCGACTTCGTGCCTGCCGCGAAGGTGGCGACGTTGCTGCCGTTGCGAAAGACGCTGCAATCGTCCGCCAGTTCGGCGATCTCGGCCATGCGATGCGAGATATAGACGAGGCCGAGGCCCTGCCGGCGCAGGTCCTTCAGCACGCGGAACACCGAGGCGACGTCGCTCGCGGTCAGGGCCGACGTCGCCTCGTCGAGGATCAGCAGCCGCGGATCGCGAGCGAGCGCCTTGGCGATCTCGACGAGTTGCCGGCGCGACAAGGGCAGATCCTTGACCAGGGCCATCGGGTGGATACCCTCCGCCCCGGCGCGCGCCAGCGCCGCTTCGGCGAGCCGACGCTGGGCCTTGCGGTCGATCATTCCGAAGCGTTGCGGCGGATTGGAGATCAGGATGTTGTCGGCGACCGAGAGATCCGGCACCAACGAGAGTTCCTGGAAGATGCACACGATGCCGGCCTGGTTGGCGGCGGCTGGCGAGGCGAACCGCACCGGGCGCCCATCGAGCGCCATGCTTCCCTCGTCGGGCTGCACGACGCCGGCCATGCATTTGATCAGGCTGGACTTGCCGGCGCCGTTCTCGCCCAGGATGGCGTGGATCCGTCCCGCCCGGATGTCGAGATCGACCCCATCGAGTGCCCGAACGCCGCCGTAGCGCTTGGAAATGCCCCGCATGCGGAACAGCGGCGCCGCCGGCCCGTCGTCGGTCATGACGAGCCGATGTCCCTCACCCAGCGGGGCAGCCACGACGGATGAGGGCACGGCTCGGTCCCTACTGATTGCCTTCCGATTGGCCCATGATCTCCTGCGCCGTGAAGTTGATGCCGCAGGTGGGGAAGGAATTGCCGACGAAGAAGTTGTCGGTCTGGTTCGGATAGGTGTTCTCCCCGGCCTTGAAGTCCGGGTCCTCCACGTGGGCCAGCGGCAGCTTGATCGATTGCGGTACCACCTCGCCGTCGAGAGCGGTCAGCGCGGTCTTGATGGCGACGGCGACCTGCGCCGGGCCGGTGCCGCCCGAGGCGCATTTCAGACCGTCTTTCGCATGATCGAGGCAGAGCTTGCGAAAGCCGTTCTCGGTCTCGGCGCCGGCCGGCACGAAGGGCTGGCCCGCGTCCATGAAGGCCCGGACCATGCCGGTCGAGCCGCCCTGCGCCGTCATGCCGTCGAAGTGCTTGTGCACCGCGATCGCGTCGGCCGAGACCTTCTGGGCCGTGCCGTCATCCCACTTGCCCACCACTTCCACCGTGTCGAAGGGCTGGCCCGAGGCCTTCAAGGTGTCCTGGATGCCCTTGTGGCGGTCGGTGTCGACGGAGGTGCCGGTGACGCCGCGCACCTCGAGGATCTTGCCGCCCTTGGGCAGGTTCTTGACCAGCCAGTCGCCCCAATACTTGCCGAGGCCCTCCTGGTCGACGTTGACGTTGACCGCGTCCTCGGTGTCGATCGTGTTGTCGAAGGCGACCAGCACGACGCCGGCCTGCTGGGCCCGCTTCACGACCGACTTGAAGGCCGTCGGGTTCTGGGCGTCGACCACGACGGCATCGTAGCCGGAGTCGATGAAGTTGTTGATCGCCGCGATCTGCGCCGCGATATCCTCACCGGTCGAGACGACCTTGAACTCCTTGAGCTTTGCCTTGACCTCGGGCTGGTCCGCGTAGGCCTTGGCGGTCTTGATCATCTGGATACGCCAGGTGTTGCCGATGAAGCCGTTGGCGAGCGCGATCCGGTAGGGTCCGGCCTTCTTCGGGTATTTCATGAACTTGGTCTGCGCCGTCCAGGGCACGAAACATTGCGGCTCGACGCTCGGCCCATTGACGAATGTGGACGCGGCCGAGGCCAGCGCCGTGGTGCCGAGCAGCCCGGCCGCGACCAGGGTCGCGATGTTCAGAAGTCTCATGGTGGCGGTGCTCCGTCCTTGTGTTCCATCCCGGGGGTGCTTCGGCGTTTACCGCCTTGGCGCGGCAGCGTTTCGCTGTCCGGCGGCACGGCGGCGCCGGATCGATTCCGGCCTTGCGCGTGCCACGCCTCGATTTAGACACGGATCGGCGACCCGCACAATGCGCCGCGTGGCGAGCACGCCGCCTCGATCGCGTGCTATCCGTCGGCACCGACGAATCCTCATGATGGCTCCCGCCTCGCCGCCACGAATGTCCCACTCCACCACCGAGCACATGCATCGATGTTGAGCCGTTTTCGTTCGTCCGCCGGGCTTCTGGCCGCCCTCTACTTCGGCCTCGCGTTCCCGGTCGTCGTTTTCCAGGTGTTTGCGACGCCGCCCTTCCAGGTGGCCGACGAGGAAAACCATTTCCTTCGCGCCCTCGAGGTTGCGCGGGGACATTTCATCGCCCGGCGACTGAGCGACACGGCCTCGGGCGACGATCTCGATCCGGCGGCCGTGACGGCGGCTCATGCCTTCGACGCCCTGAAATTCCATCCCGACGTCAAGCTCGACATGGAGACCTATGCGCAGGCGGCCGCGCTCGCCTGGGGTTCCGAGCCGGACCAGCCGGCGACCTTCGCCAATACGGCCGTGTACCCCGCCTTCTTCTACCTTCCGTCGGCCGCGGGGTTGAAGCTCGGGGAGATGTTCGGATCGTCGGTTCTTGACAGCCTTCGCCTGGCCCGCCTCCTCACGGCCATGGCCTCGATGGCTCTCGCGACCACGGCGATTCTCGTTTGCGCCCGGGGCCGCGCCGTTCTGTTCGTGATCCTCTGTTTCCCGATGATCCTCAGCTTGTTCGCCTCGACGTCGCAGGATGCCTTGTCGCTCGCCTCCGGCGCCCTCGCGATCGCGGTCTGGTCGCGCTATCTCGCCCTTGATCGGGACGTGCCGTTCGTGCCGCGCGCTGGCGTCGCCCTTCTTCTCGGATGCATCGTGGCGGCGCGCATTCCGCTGATCGCGCTCTACGCCTTGCTCCTGGTGCCGACATCCTCGGAGCGACGTGCCTTCACCCGGACCTGGGTCGGCCGGGACGCCCTCGTGGCCGCTGCGGTCGGGCTCCTGCCGATCGCCGTCGGGATCGTTGGGGCGGATGCCGCCAAGATCGCCTTCAAGAGCGCGGAAGGCGTGGCTCCCCGCGAACAGGTGAGATGGCTCCTGACGCACCCCTTGGGGAGCCTCGATGTCGCCATGACCACCTTGGGCCAGTTCGGCGTGGGGTATCTGCGCCAGATGGTGGGCGTCCTCGGTTGGCTCGATACCGACCTGCCGGAATGGTACTATGTATTTGTCGCGTTCGGTCTCGCCGCGGCCTGTCTCCTCGAGGTTCTCTCGCCGACGCGGGCGCTCACCCTGGGCGGCACCGCGATGCAGGTCGTCATCGTTCTGGCAGCCACGGCAGGCGTGTTCGTCGGCCTTTATGTCGCCTGGACGCCGGTCGGAGGCACCTTCGTGGACGGCGTCCAGGGGCGCTACCTCCTGGTCCCGGCGATGTTCCTGATCCTGGCGATTCCGGCCCTCGGGGTCCCCGGGATATTGCGCGTTCCGCCGCGGCTCGCGGACGCGCAAGCGGCCTTGTGCGGCATCGTGGCCGCCACGACCCTGTGGGTCGTGCCGATGACCATCCTGCACCGCTACTACGGTTAGCAGGCCCTATCCGAGGTAGTATCGGCCCACGATGGCGGTCAAGACCACGGGGATCGTCATCAGGGGAAACAGCGCGACGACCGTGCCGCCGATCCGACCGGGCCAGCCCGGTGGGGGGCCAGCCCCGATGGGAAGCAGCGCGGGAAGGAAAAACGCCAGCGGGATGAAATAGCGGCCCTGGACACCGTCGACGATGACATTGCCCACCGGAGTCCAACTGATGTAGAGCGCCGCGAACAAGGCCCCGACGCTGGCGAGGAGGGCGACGAGCGTCGTCGCGGCCGCAAGCCCTCGCCCTCGCCAGCCGAACACGGCGGCGGAGATCGCGAGCGCCACCACGAGATCGATCCAGGCCAGCCTGTGATAGGATTCGGGCAGGCGGAGATCGAGCCACCCGAGCTTGCCGACGAAGCTCTCGAGGTACAGGTCGTACTGATATTTCATGGTATTCACGGCAACGGCGAGGATGCTCGACGGCTCGGCGAGAAGATGGCGGATCTGGCCGGCTGCGTCCGCACCATGCAATCCGAATTGGATCAGGGCGAAGGCCGAGGCCAGCGACGACCATGCGGCCGCCGTCGCGGCGATCGCGGCCGCGCCGAGGAGGCGCGGAATCAACGGCATGTGCCCTAAGGTCAGCGGCAGGAGGGCAAGCGCCGCATAGGTGATGCGGCCGGTCGAGATCAGCGCCAGCAACAGGCACAACAGGGCGAGGTCGCCGAGGTCGGCCACGTCGTCGCGAAGAAGCCGAATGAAAAGCCCGGCCGCCAGCGCTGCCGTTGGGAACAGCAGCGCGTCCTGCGACACCGAAGCCATCTGCGACAACGTCATGGGCAAGGTGAGCACGGCGAAAAACCACGGCGCCGCAGGGCCCGCCAGGCCGATCGCCAGCGCTCCCAATCCGAGCGCGGCGACGCCGTTCAGCAGGCGAGACAGGATGAGTGTCGACACGACCGACATGTTCATCGCCTTGCCGGCTGCGATCCCCAGGGCCGACAGCGTGTAGAAGAACGGCGGATAGATCGAGGTGTTCTCGAAGGGGAAGAAATCTTCCTCCCCGCTCCAGTCTATCGCCTCCGCACGGTCGGCGATGGCCTTGGTCGTCTTGACCTCCGGATGCAAGATGATCGGATAGAAAGCGCTGAAGCTGGCGCCGACGCCACTGTCGATGATCCCGCCACTCTGGGTGCCGGAGCGGTAGCCGATGGGGTGGCCCAGCGAGACCTGATCGGCGCGTGCGAAATGTGCGGCTTCGTCCGACACCTGATAAGGCGGCATCAAGACCGCCATAGAGGGAATTGCGACCAGCCCATAAAGCAGGAACAGGACCGAAAAACTCCCCCCCTTCACGGCCGGCAGGGCTTGCCGCACGGCCGGAGCCCTGAAGGCCAGCCCCCCGGCGAGTACGATCGTGCCGGCGAGCACGGAATAGAGGACGAACTTCAAGATTTGCTCGCGCTGGGCAAGGGTTGCTCGCGATCTGAAGGGGCGATGGAGATGTGTTTGCGGGCCACAGCGCTCCGTCGCGCTCGCTCAGTACGGGCGCGACGTCGATCTCGACGAAGCGTCAACCCCCTCGCGGATGGGTTCCCATGCCTCGTGCCCGGAAAACCACGAGGCGGGCGCCCGCGTAATTGACCACGAGCGCGAGGGCGGATGCCACGACGAGGCAGGACAACGGCGCATTGAAGGGCCGGGGCAACGTGACGTAGAGCAGCGTATAGATGCCGAGGTTGCACAGGAACCCGAGCCCCTGAACGCCGAGGTAGGCGGCCAGCGTGGCGAGATAGGTGCCGTGTCCGCCGCGCTGAAAGGCCCATCGCCGATTGAGCTCGAACGTCGCCATCACGGCGAACGCGAAGGAAACCAGGCGGCCCGACACCGCGTCCTGTCCGAGGAGATGGATGCAGAGCATCAGCACGCCGGCATCGACGATGAAGCCCACGGCTCCGACGATGCAGAAGCGGAGAAATTCGGCGATGTCGTCCCGCCTCGCGACCGTCATCGCGGCAACGGCGGAATGGGCGGAATGGACAGGTAGGTCAGGCGCTTGATTTCCTGCCGGGCCTTGGTGATCACGTCGAGGATGATGCCGGCGAACACGAAGAGCCAGGCCAGGACGACGAGGCCGACGCTGAGCACGGCCGTGGGCAGGCGCGGGACGAGGCCGGTTTCGAGATAGGTCAAGACGACGGGAAGCCCTACGAGCAGGCCGAGCAGACCCACGAGGACGCCCAGCGTGCCGAAGAACTGAAAGGGGCGCTCATCCTTGATCAGGCGCGAGATCAGCATCAGGATCCGGGTCCCGTCACGATAGGTCCGCAGCTTGCTCGTCGATCCTTCCGGCCTTTCCTTGTAGGGCGCCGTCAGTTCGGTCATCGGCATGCGCATCTCCAACGCATGGACCGTGAGCTCGGTCTCGGTCTCGAAACCGCCGGACATGGCCGGGAAGGACTTCACGAAGCGGCGCGACAGTGCCTTGTAGCCCGACAGCATGTCGCTGGTCTGGCGGCCGAAGAAGGTGCGAACCATTTCGGTAAGCACGCGGTTTCCGAGCTGATGCCCGCGCCGGTAGGCTTCGACGGCGGTCGACACGCGCGCCACGTTGACGAAATCGAACCCCTGGGTCAGCACCCTGTCGGCCAGTTCCGCCGCCACCGAAGCGTCATAGGTGTCGTCCCCGTCGACGAGGATGTAGCAGTCCGCGTCGATGTCGGCGAACATGCGCCGGACCACGTGCCCCTTGCCCTGCCGCTGCTCGATCCGAACCGTGGCCCCGGCTTCGCGGGCTATCGCGGCCGTCGCATCCTTGGAATTGTTGTCGTAGACGTAGATTTCGGCGGCCGGCAGGGCCGCACGAAATCCCGAGACGACGCTGCCGATCGTTATGGCCTCGTTGTAGCAGGGCACCAGAACGGCCACGCGTGCCGGGGCGCGTTCGGGCAGAACGAGCGAAACGCGCTCCGACCGCGGCGAATTGGAGGCTGGGCGTTCGAGACCGGAACCTAGACTGACCACATTGCGGCTCCTGATACGGAAAGTCCATGGCGCGACATCGAAGGCGTCGCGCGGCCTGAGCATGGCAATCGAACGATGCTGAAACCCACGATCAAACGGAGCGCCTTCGCCGAATGTCCGGACCTCGCCCTCGCCCCCGCCACCGACGGAGCGCAAGCCAACCCCAAAGGTTCCGCGTCCGAGAGGCAGGCAAACCGGCGTGGCAGGCGAGACAGGTCCGACGACACAGCCCTTCCTCGCGACTGGGCCTTAATGGGGGAATGGTGCCGAAGCAAGCGCGATCGGGCGGCGCCGCCGCTTTTGCGAGCCCTCGTTGTGCGGTTCAACCAAGAGACACATCTGCCTGAGCCGATGTGGCCGCCCGGCCGCATTCGGGTTAAGCGCTTGCCAGGTCGGGCCCGCCCGACTAAGGGTTCCACGCCTTCGACCACATCACCCTGGAGGATCCGGTCTCGAATCCCAGGCCTCAGGACGGATGGCGCCCTACCGCGTCCCAAGGAGCCAATGTGAGATCCGCGCTAAGGTGGTGGTTGGTTCTGCTGGCAGCCAGCTTTTGCTTCGCCATCTATAGTTCGACCGACCTGCGGCAAGCGATTGGCGCCGGCGCGACGAGTGTGGTGCGGCCTCTGGTCGTTCCGCTTGTCGAACTTATCAACGTTCCGGCGTTCGTCTATGTGGTGGCCACGCTCATCGTGTTCGCAGGCGTCGTCGCTTGCGTCGGCTACCGCCTCCAATCGGTTCAGCCACGTCTTCGACAGCTTCGGCGGGTCCGGCTGGGCGTCAACGACCTGCCTTTTCCGAGCGGCCTTCCGGACCGGGACGACTGGCCCGCCGCGGCCCATCGCCTCGGTCAACTCCTGATCGAGAACACCGTCTTCATCTTCGCGTGGTCGGAATATCAGGCCGAAGCTTCGAGACGGAACGCCGTTCCGAGCGCCCCGTTCTCGAACTACATCGCCACCGAGCCCGAAGGGGTGAAAACAAACAGCGTCCTGATGCGGTCCCTGCCGGGCTACTTCACCTCGCTGGGCCTGATCATGACCTTCATCGGGCTCGTGGTCGCCCTCTATTTTGCCGCCAAGGGGTTTCGCACCGGCAATATCGAGGATGCCCGGGCCGCCATCATCCAGCTTCTGAACGCGGCATCGTTCAAGTTCCTCACGTCCGTCGCAGCGCTGATCAGCGCCTTCGCGATCAGCGTGTTCCTCCGTTACAATCTGTCCGTCATCGCTCAGGAGACGATGAGAACGGTGGAGCGGATCGAGGTGTTCCTGGCGACGTGGCGCGAACATGTCGGCACCGGTCATGTGCAGCGGAGCGGACTTTCGGACGAGATCTCGGCCCGGCTGGACACGCTTTCTCAGAACATCCAGGATCTTACGGCGGTCATTCTGGACTTCAGGCTCCTGGTCGAGGCGAGGCCGAAAGAATCCGCCGATGCATTCCGGCGCTGACCTCGACGGCGTCGACTTCCGGCCATTCTTCGACATGGTGGTCGGCATCCTTTTCGTCCTGCTCATCCTGATCGGCGCCTTGCTGTTTTTTCAGCAGACCTCGCAGGAGGAAAGCGCCTCGCGGGAAGCGGAGCGCAACGCACGGGTCCTAAACCAGCAGATCACGCTGTTCCTGGAGAAGGTGGAGACCGATCTTCAAGGGCATGGTTTCGAAACCCGGGCCGACGTGCCGAACAAGTCCCTCGGCGTGCAGCTCGGCGCGCTCGCCGGCATAGGCGCGGACGGCTTTCCCGCCGTGTCGAACTCGCGTGTCGAAGAGCTGGGCCGCACGCTGGCCGCCGACCTGCAATGCCTCTTTCCGGCACCGCGGCAACCTGAAGTGTGCGCCCCCTACGATCTCCTGCGCCTGAACGCGGCTTCGTTCCGGATCGAGACGGGCAACCTGGCGAATGGCGCGGTTCTGCCGCAGAACCAGTTCGCGCGTCTCCTCACCAGCGAGTTCACGTCCGCGCTGTTTCGCGGCACGCCGGCTCTCCTGAACCTCATCAACCAGGCCGGTTACCCGGCGATCGATACGGCCGGGTCGCTGTCGAGCGCGCCGCCCCCGCCGGGCGGGAACATCGGCGGCGAGGTCCAGGTCCGGTTCGATTTCGCGCCTCCGTGACGCGCTTCCCTCGGTCACGATGATCGCCGCGACGAAAGGCGCCCAGGCCGTGCGGGCGAGACGCCGCACCGTACGCCGCTCGACCTGGATAAGGACGCCGCTCATGAGCGGGCCGTTTACTTAGGCTGGAGCGCCGAAACCACTCGCTCGACGCCGGCAAGGTCGGGGAAGCTCCGCCCTGATCCGAGGCCGGCATCCAGGAGAAGGGCGCTCACGGCGACGGCCTGCCCGCTCCCGACTTCGAGGAAGGCCGTGCCGCCCGGCGCCAGCAGGCCTGGCAGCTGAGCCGCGAGGGCGCGATAGGCCGCCAGCCCGTCGGGGCCGCCGTCGAGCGCCAGCCGGGGATCATGCCGACGGACCTCGTCCGCGAGATCCTCGATGACGAGGGTCTCGATGTAGGGCGGATTGGAGACCACAAGATCGAAGGTTTCTGGCGCGAAGCAGGAACCCCAATCGGCCCCGACGACGAGGCTCCTGCCGCCTAGGCCCAGGCGGACGAGATTATATCGCGCGATCCGACACGCCTCGGCCGAGCGGTCGATGCCCCATCCTCGTGCCGCCGGAAGTTCGTCGAGCAGTGCACAGAGGATGGCGCCTGATCCTGTCCCGAGATCGAGGATTCGCCACGCCCGCTTGAGGTCGCGCCCGCTATGCCGGAGCACCGCGTCGACAAGCGTCTCGGTGTCCGGTCGGGGGTCGAGCACATCCGGCGTGACGAGAAGATCGAGACCCCAGAACGCGCGCCGCCCGAGGATGCGTGACACCGGCTCCCGCGACAGGCGTCTGCCCATCAGGAGGCGAAACCGGGCGCTCGCTTCCGGACCGATCGGGCCATCCTGGTCGCGGAGCAAAGTCACACGATCGATGCCGGCAGCCGCGCAGAGGAGGATGCGGGCATCGACTTCGGGGCTGGCGATGCCGGCGGCCGCGAGGTCCCGCGTCGCGCCTCGGAGCGCCTCGACAAGGCTCGACATGCTTGGTTAGACGATCTGGGCGCGGCCCGTCTTGGCCGCTTCCGTCGCCGCGTCGGCGAGCATCTGTGCCCGCAGGCCGTCCTGTCCGCTCGGCGTCGGTTTCCGCCCAGCCGCGACGGCCTCGAGGAAGTGATCGAGTTCGCGCCGATAGGCCGGCATGTAGCGCTCAAGGAAGAAGTTCAGGACGGGCGCCGCCCGGAACCCATCGGCGGTCGCGATCTCGACGGCGTTCTCGAGCAGGTTGTGGGCGCGGATCAGGCCCTTTGATCCGTGCACCTCGATCCGCTGGTCGTAGCCGTAGGTGGCGCGGCGCGAGTTGGAGATCTGGCAGATCTTGCCTGTGGCCGTCTTCAAGAGAACAGCGGCGGTGTCGACGTCGCCCGCGTCCCCTATTCTCCTGTCGATCAGCGCCGAGCCAACCGCGTGGACCTCCACGGGCTCCTCCCCGAGGAGGAAGCGCGCCATGTCGAGGTCGTGGATCATCATGTCCCGGAACAGGCCGCCCGAACGGGCGATATAGCTGACCGGCGGCGGCGCGGGGTCGCGCGACAGGATGGTGACGAGCTCGACCTCGCCAACTTCGCCGCCCCGCACCCGCTGCTGAAGATTGGCGAAATGCGGATCGAAGCGGCGGTTGAAGCCGATCATCAACGGCGTGCCGGCGCCCTCGACCACCTTCAGGCAGGCACGGATCCGCTCGGACGAGAGGTCTACCGGCTTTTCGCAGAAGATCGCCTTGCCGGCCCGCGCGCCCGCCTCGATCAGGTCGGAATGGGTATCCGTCGAGGAGCAGATGACCAGCGCCTCGATCGACCGATCGGCCATGATGTCCTCGACGCCCCGGACGGCAGCGCCGAGTTCCCGGCCGAGGGCTTCGGCCGGGGCCGCCACGGCATCGGCGATGGCGGCGAGCTTCGCCTTCGGATGCGCCGCGATGTTGCGCCCGTGCAGGGTTCCGATCCGGCCCGCGCCGATCAGTCCGATGGAAATCATGCGTCATATCCTTCGCGAAAGCCGGAAGCCGCGTGCAACCTAATCAGTTCGAGCTCGGCGGCGCGTTGCCGCCGGCCGGCGGCGTCACATCGGGATGTGAGAGGACCTGGTGTTGTGCCGCGATCTGCGCCTGGACGTCGCTGAGCTCCTTGTGGGCCTTCTCGAGCTGCAGGTTCACGGTCGACAGATCGCCGTTATGCTGCGCCGCCTCAGCGTTCAATCGCGCCAACTGGCCCTGCAGGCCCTCCATC
>CAXSEU010000012.1:0-1116 GCA_964236485.1 uncultured Lichenihabitans sp.
GGCCGTGCCCCGAACGGCGCCGGCGGCGGCGGCACGCCGGATACCGCACGGGCCAGCCCTGCGCTGCCACACCAGAGCACCGGCCCCCGCAATCCACGCGCCATTGCGGCGACGCGACCGAGGTCATCCTCGGTCTCGGCATCGCAGATCATCACGGTCCCGCGAGCGGAAGCCCGCGGAAGATCCGTCGAGGCGGCGAGGCAGCGGCACGGCACGCCTTCGGCGACCAGCGCGGCCCTCGGATCGGCATCCACCATACGCCATTCCCGGCCAGGAAGGCGGACCCACTGCCGGCCTCCCCGCGTCGCGCGGTTCTGGGCCGGAAAGGCGGGCGCGAGAACGATCGTGCCGAAGAGACCGGAACGGACGCAAACGGCGAGCTCGGCGGCCCAATGGCCGCGCAGCAGGCTGTCGATCTTCTTGAACCCGATGCCCGCCCCGCGGAGGATCGGCAAGGCCGCCTCCGTCGCCGCGATCGCCTCTGCTGGCGACCCGTCGCGGCATCCCAGGTTGACCGCGAGGGCCTGCCCATCCGGCCATTCCCGCATCGGGCCAAGGCTGCAGACCAGCGGTCCATGCGTTTGCGTGAACTGGGCGCCGGCATCGAGCGCGCCGGTCAGATCGTCGGCGACGAGCCTGACCGGGCCTATAACTTCTCCACTCACCGGTACGCTCCTCGGCTAAGGTTGCGATCGGTTGCTGGGAGAGGGTCGCCGTGCCGCGCGAAATGCGCGGCGATGCCGGCCTCAGGCTCAAAGGTCGAGGCGGCCGGCCGGTTCCGGATCAGCGCGCCGCCGTGCGTCCGTTCGATGTAGCCCCGCTCCTCCAGGTGCTCGAGGTCCCGTCGGATGGTGGAAGGCGAGGCGCCGCTCGCCTCGACCAGTTCCTGAATCGATGCCGCGCCCCTGCTTTTCGGATGGTCCGGCATGAGGGCAGGCCGATGCGCGGGAATGGGTTCGAGACGTCGTCCGTTCATGGCTCGCCAAATCCTCTCGAAGTGCCCGACATCAGACGGTGCGGCCGAAGAGAGAGTCAACCGCGCCACGACGGGGCGCGGCCGTCACGCCCGTGAGTGGCCGCATGGGCACTCTGGACTCGTTCGGCTTGCTCGAATCA
>CAXSEU010000012.1:1126-11089 GCA_964236485.1 uncultured Lichenihabitans sp.
CTCCTTCGCTTAGGCCTCGGCATTCGCCCTTGCATGGGTCTTTCGAGTGGGGCGCCGGAAGCGGCTGCGCCCTTCCTGAGGATACGAAACCGATCTGTGCCGACCAGTTCGTTAGGGTCCCGAAGCGGAAGACGCGGAAACCGGAGGACGACAAGGCTCGCGCTCGTTATCGAGCAGGTTGAACTCCTTGAGCGGTACATCGGTCTCGCCCATAGCGAACTGCGACCGACCGGCGGTCGGATTCATCAAGCGGGCGCACAGAAGCGTCGACCGCGTTGGAGCCAAGACAGCGAGGTTGAATGGTCTACAAAGTCAGTATATTATAGTTCCTAGGGCAGTCGACGTGAGAACCGTATGAGCAGCACGGTCAGAGACTTCGGCAAGGCCGCGCTGGCGGTCGAGAAGGCGGACCTCGGCGACCAGCAGAAGATCGCGGACACCTTCCACGAAGCCAAGCTCATTCCGAGGGCGATCGACGCCACCGACGTGAAACTCTGGCGCGCGATGCCGAAGGGCTAGGGCGTTGACCATAGAACCCGGCGCTGCGGAAACGAACGACGAGTTCCTTCGGGTCGTTGTGGTGGGTGGCGGCTTCACGGGCGCCGTGTTGATCATTCATCTGGTGCGTGCAGCGGATCGGCCCCTGCGGATCATCGTCGTCGAACCCTCGGCGGACCTCGGTCGCGGAATCGCCTACGGGACGCACGACCCCGCTCACCGCATCAACGTGCCAAGCGGGCGCATGGGGTTGTTCGAGGCGGATCCGTCCGAAGCGACGCGATGGTTCTTCGACGAGGGCGTGCTGCCGGACGATCGAAGCACCGACGATCAGGGCCACTTCTATGTCCCGCGCCGCGCCTACGGGACCTTCGTGGGCGCCATGATCGGGCGAACCCTCGATGCCGCAAAGCACAAGGTAGACTTCCAACATCGGCGCCGCTCCGCCCGGGGCGTGACGCGTTTCGGGTCGTGTTGGAGGGTCCTGCTCGACGACGGCGCGAGCCTTGAGGCCGATCGTGTGGCACTCTGCTTCGGTCACGCGGTTCCGCACCTGCCTTGCGCCGTCGACGAAGACGTCAGACTGCATCGGAAATTCAATTCAGACCCTTGGGCAGGAAATGCGCTGGCCGCGATAGAGCCGGACGACCGGGTGCTGGTGGTCGGAACCGGGCTCACCATGGCGGACGTGGCAGTCGGCCTCCGGGACAAAGGCCATCGAGGTGCGATCACGGCGGTGTCGCGACGCGGACTCCTCTCCCTGCCGCACGGGCGGTTCGTGAGCGACATAGACATCCTCGATGGTGAGCCGCCGCCCGCCACGGCGGTCGGGCTCCTTCGACTCCTCCGACGCCGATTGCGCGCGTGGGAACCGGCCTTGGGCTGGCAGCCGGTGGTGGACGCTCTCCGGTTCAAGCTGCCCGTGCTCTGGGGGGCGCTGCCGCCGGGCGAGCAGGCCCGCGTACTGCGCAGGCTGCTGCCGTTCTGGGAGGTCCATCGATTCCGCATCGCGCCGCAGTTGCACACCGCCCTCCAGCGCGACATCGCCTCAGGCGGTCTGCGGGTCGAGCGCGGCGGGTTGATCGGGCTCGCCCTCGACAAGCGCCGCTTCATCGCGACGCTGCGGCGTCCGCAGGGCCGAACCGACCGGGTCGAGGCTGACGCCGTGGTGCTGTGCACCGGGCCCGACAAAGACCTGCGCAACAATCCGCTCATCGCTTCGCTTCTGAAGGGCGGCCTGGCAAAGCTGGATCGCTCTCGGTTCGGTCTGGCCGTGGACCTCAAGAGCCATGTTCTGCGCCTCGACGACACATCCTGGCCCACCCTGTTCGCCTTCGGCCCGATGACCAGGGGAACGTTCGGCGAAATGACGGGGGCGCCGGATATCACCAGGCATCTGGAGCGCACCGCCAGTGAGGTCCTGAAGGGTCGGCAGGCTGCTGAAAATCGCCTCGCGCGGACGTAAGCTTGAGCCGGCATCGCCACGGCTCCATCGGAGCCCTAGCCGACCTGGAGGCTGCGCAACTGGAAGGCTGCACCTCGATCCAGACCTTCACCAAGGTTGCGCCGCCCCTAACGCGTCGCGGTGTCGCCACGGTGGCAACCTTCGTGTTCATGTTTGCCTGGAACGAGCTCCGCGCGCTTCCATCTCCTCGCACACCGCCACCACCGCGTTTGGGACCATGCCCTCGCGGGTCAGCTTACGCTCGGCGACGACCTGCGCCGCGACATCAGCATTCCGATACCGTCATCCACACGTGGATTTCCCAGGGACCATGCATAACAGGGGGGACGATAGAAGAATTCGCGTCGTTCGCCAAAGATGGTCCGAGATAAGCCCACACAGGTGATCGGCGTTCCGGGCGATGGCGGCATCCATCATCGCCCTGTGCTCGCCGTCGACGTCGCGCTCCTCGCGCCGGAGCGGCACGGACAGGCGTCGGTAGCGCTCCGTCTGCGCATACAGAATGCCCCTCAGGCGCAGAAGCCAGCTACTTCGGCATTCCGATACGAGGGCGGCGTGGAACGCCGCATGAGCTTGCGACCACATCTCATTGAGGAGGGTCGGGTCGGCAGCATCCCGCTCGGGGACGCGGTGGAGGCGGTGGAAGGTCGCGACGATCGCGGTTTCCCACTCGACGTCGCCGTGCTCGACGGCCCTGCGCAAGCAGAGCTGCTCGATCGACACCCGCGTCGTCGTGAGGTCGAGCAATTCATCCTCCGACACTGGAGCGACCGAGTAGCCCTTCTGGGCTTGCGCGACGACCATACCCTCGGCGAACAGCCGCGAGAGAGCCTCCCTGACGGCGCCGAGGCTGACGCAAAGCCGCGCCGCGATCTCGTTGATGCGGATCTTGGACCCGGGCGCGAGGCGGCAACTCAGGATGTCGGCCCGGAGCTTGTCGAAGACCTGGTCGGCTTGGGTCGAAGCCGGTGCAAGGGAGATCAGCGTCATGCCTCTGGATAACAGAAAACTGTTTGCTCCACGAAAATATATTTTCTATGGTCGATGGACCGCCAACGTTCGCCGGCCTTCCCTCGTTCTCGTGGGCTCGGCTCCCGTTCGACGGACATCGCAATCACATTCGGGAGGACGGCATTCCAACTTACCTCAAGCGGGGCCGAGAGGTCGAGTTGCGGACGCAGGACGATCAGCAGGTCCGCGCCACCGTGGAGTCCATCCTGGCCGACATCGAAAAGCGCGGCGACCCCGCGGTGCGCGAATTGTCGACGCGCTTCGATAAATGGGACCGCTCGGACTACCGGCTGACCGACGCCGAGATCCGTGACTGCCTCGCGCAGCTGACCCATCGTAACCTCGAGGACATCGCCTTCGCGCAACGGCAGGTGCGCAACTTCGCTGAGCGGCAGCGCGAGGCGATCGTCGACCTCGAGGTCGAGACGCTGCCTGGGGTCGTGCTCGGACACAAGAACGTGCCCGTGAACGCGGTCGGCTGCTACGTGCCCGGCGGCAAGTACCCGTTGCTCGCCTCGGCGCATATGTCGGTGATCACCGCCAAGGTCGCGGGGGTGACCCGCATCGTCACCTGCGCCCCGCCGTTCGAGGGCAGGCCCGCCCCGGCGGTCGTCGCGGCCCAGCACCTCGCCGGCGCCGACGAGATCTACTGCCTGGGGGGCATCCAGGCCGTCGGGGCGATGGCGATCGGCACCGAGAGCATCGCGGCGGTCGACATGCTGGTCGGCCCGGGCAACGCCTTCGTGGCGGAAGCCAAACGGCAGCTCTACGGCCGCGTCGGCATCGACCTCTTCGCCGGGCCCATCGAGACGCTGGTCATCGCCGATTCCACGGCCGACGCCGAGATCTGCGCCACCGACCTCTTGGGACAGGCCGAACACGGGCCGAACTCGCCGGCGATCCTGCTGACCACCTCGGACGCGCTCGCCCGCCAAACCATGGCCGAGATCGAGCGGCTGCTCGCCATCCTGCCGACCGCCCCGATCGCGGCCAAGGCCTGGGCCGACTACGGCGAGGTGATCGTCTGCGCGGATGATGCCGAGATGGTCCGGGTGGCCGACGACATCGCCTCCGAGCACGTCCAGGTCATGACCCGCGACCCGGACTACTTTCTCGAGCACATGACCAACTATGGCGCGCTGTTCCTTGGGGCCCGCACCAACGTGGCCTTCGGGGACAAGGTGATCGGGACCAACCACACACTGCCCACCAAGAAAGCGGCCCGCTACACGGGCGGGCTGTGGGTGGGCAAGTTCCTCAAGACCTGCACCTATCAGCGTGTGCTCACGGACGCCGCCGCGGCCGAGATCGGCGCCTATTGCTCGCGTCTTTGCATGCTGGAAGGGTTCGTCGGCCATGCCGAGCAGGCCAACGTCCGCGTCCGGCGCCACGGCGGTCGCAACGTCCCCTACGGACAGGCCGCCGAGTGACGGGGCTACCGGTCACGCCCTCGCTTCGGCTCGACGGGCGTCGCGCGCTCGTGACGGGCGCCGGCCGCGGCATCGGGCTCGCGGCCGCCGCCGCCCTCGCCGATGTTGGCGCCCACGTCATGCTGGTCGCCCGCGCGGCGGACCAGGTCGAAGCGGTCGCCGACCTCATCCGGGAGCGCGGTGGAAGTGCCGAAGCCCTTGTGCTCGACCTGACCGACACCGAGGCTACGGCGAAGGCGTTGGCAAGCCGGCCTGCGTTCCACGTCCTCGTCAACAACGCCGGCACCAACCGGCCCCGGCCTTTCACCGAGGTCACGCCCGACGATTACGAGGCCGTCATGGGGCTGAATGTGAAAGCCGCCTTCTTCGTCGCGCAAGCGGTCGCGGCGGGGATGATCGCGGCGGGGGTCAAGGGATCCATCATCCACATGTCGTCGCAGATGGGACATGTCGGTGGTGCGAACCGCACGATCTACTGCGCCTCGAAGGCGGCCATCGAAGGGTTGAACAAGGCGATGGCGATCGACCTCGCGGGGCACGGCATCCGCGTCAACACGCTCTGCCCGACTTTCATCGAAACGCCCCTGACGGCCGGCTACCTCGCCGAAGAGGCATTCCGGCGCGATGTGCTCGGCAGGATCAAGCTGGGGCGCCTCGGCCGCGTCGAGGACCTGATGGGCGCGGTCCTGTTTCTGGCCGGCGATGCGTCCGCGCTGATGACCGGTTCCTCCCTCGTGGTCGATGGCGGGTGGACCGCCGACTGAGGGAACCCGCACCAACGAGTGCTTCGGATGAGCCCTCGCCAGAGGGGCACAGCCGGGAAAGCAAAGCACTGATCGGGCGGAACCCTGACCGGCACGCCTTCAGGGCAGCCCGGCACCCGCCACCTCGACCCGGCAAGCATGCACCGCGCCATGCCGGACGGGATTTCTGGGGTCCGCGTCGTCGATGCGCGACACGCAAAGATAGAGCGTGCGGCGATCCTCGGCCCCCAGGGTGCAGGCGATCGCTCGCCGGCCAGGGAACGAGATCCGCTCGACGACCTGTCCCGCGGGCGAGACCCGGTGAAACTCACCCACTGGCAGGAGAGGCACCCAGAGGTGGCCGTCGGCGTCCAGGCACAGGCCGTCCGGCGAGGACTCGAGCTCCGCGTGGCGACGCCGGTTCCACAGTGCCCCATCGTCGCCGATGTCGAAGGCCGTGATGCAGTTGCCGAAGGTCTCGGCGAGGTAGAGGGTCCCGCCATCGGGCGTGATCGCCATGCCGTTGGGGAATCGGATGTCGGAGGCCGCGATCCTGGCCCCGTCCGCCTCGTCGTAAACGAGCAGCGCGCCCGGCCGCTCGGGCTCACCCGACCCGAACACGAATCCGGTGTCGCCGACCCAGGCCCGCCCGCGCGCGTCGACCACCATGTCGTTCAGGTAGCTTTGCGTGATCGCCTTGAGGTCGCAGGCGAGGCTCAGCGTGCCGTCGGCGCTCACCCACTGGAGGTCGCGCGCCACGGCCGTGGCCAGGAGAAGCCGGCCGTCCGGCATGAAGCCCATACCGGAGGGCCGGCCGGGAACGGGCGCGATCGTCTCGACTGCGCCATCGTCAGCGATCCGCACGAGCCGGAAGGCATGCACGTCCGAAACCCACAGCCAGCCATCGCGCCAGCGGGGCGCCTCGGGCCAGGTCAGGCCGTCGGCGAACAAGGTCGCGGCCCGCATCACGCAACCTGCTGGACGGGCACGGCCGCACGAGCCGCCGATCCTTCCGACGAAGCGACGGCGCTGGCGCCGAGCCCCGCGATGAGCCGATCCACGAGCGCGGGAAGGTCGGCGAGATGCGCCGCCGCCCCGTAGACGTAGAAGTCGGGACGATTGACGACGGCCGAAATCCCGTGCCGGCCGAAGTAGTCCGCATAGGTGCCGTCGACGTCGAGCGCGTCCGCACCGTCCGCAGGCCCGACCGTCGCCAAGGTGGTGCGCAGGTCGCTCAGGATGCCGAGTTGCTCGACGGACAGCACCGAGCGCGGGTCGCCGGCCATGCTGAGGATCGAGAAGCCGCGGGATGGAAAAAGATTGTCGAATAGATCCACCCGGCCATCACGTGCGACGCGGCCCTGCAACGCGAGTTCGCCTGCCAGGGTGCGGCTGGGTTCACCTCCGCCTATGTCGATCACACCCGCCTCGATCTTGGGGAAGTTCGGCAACGGCGGAAGCCAGCCGGCCCTGAACTTCGCGTCGCGCTCGCGTGCGACCTCCGGATCGAGCGTGCAGGGGATCTTGCCGGCCTCGAGCGAGATCACCGTCCAGTCACGGGCGTGGGGGAGCCGCTCCCGCTGGTAGGTGTCCAGCAGGGCATCGTCGGCGATGCCACGCAGCACGAGGTCGAGCTTCCAGGCAAGGTTCTTGGCGTCGCGGATGCCCGAGCACATGCCTTGGCCCATGAAGGGCGGCATGGTGTGGCAGGCGTCGCCCATGAGGAACACACTGTCTCGCCGCCACTCGGTCGCGAGCCGGGCCTCGAAGGTGTAGACGAGTTGGCGAACGATCTCGGCGTCGTCGGGCGTCACATTCCAGTCCGCGAGCAGCTTCCAGGCCGTTTCCGGCCGTTCCAGCTCCTCGACCGTCTCACCCGGCAACATCGCCCATTCCCAGCGTCGGTGTCGCTTGCCGAGCGGCAGCACCGTGATCGGGCGGGCCGGGTCGCAGATCTGCCCGCAGTCGAATGCGAGCGAGAAGTCCCGTTTCTTTCGGACGTCCACCACGAGCCAACGCTCGTTGAAGCCGAGGTCGTCCCGGGGAATGCCGAGCCGGCGCCGCACCGGCGAGTTCGCCCCGTCGGCCGCGACCAGGTAGCGGCCATGGAGGACCCTGGTCTCGTCCGTCACTGCAGGGCGTGCCTCACCCGGCACGATCGCGGTCTTGCGCAGGGTGACGTCGACGCCGCCGTTCGCGGTATCTAGGCCGTCGAATTCCCAGCCGGAATAGTCCGCCACCAGCGGGCTCTCCACGACGCGGTCGTTGAGAGCGTGTTCCATGATGGGCTGGAAGTACATGAAATCGGAGTTGTAGCCCGACAGCCCTTTCGCGCCCCAATCGAACTCGAGCAGGGTTTCGCCGCTCCCGTTCTTCCAAACATATTCGGTCGTCGGGTAGGAATCGGCCAGCACCGGCTCGGCGGCACCGAGCGACTGGAGGATGCGGACGATCTCGTGATCGATATGCCCGGCCCGCGGCAGCCCGTAGAGATCCCGGTGCCGCTCGACGACCGCCACGCGATGACCGGTCTGGGCCAGCATGGCCGCCAGCGACAGGCCGACGGGCCCGCGGCCGATCACGACGACGTCGAAGCTGAGGTCAACCATGGTTCTCGCGCCTTCCGCCCTGGATGAAGCCGGGCACGCCCTCGCGCGGAGCGTTTTGCCGACCAGCCGACCGTTAGCACGAGTACGGGCGGTGGGAAATATATTTGTCGTTGACAAATCTACCACGAGGTTGCAGCTTCGCGGCACAGTGAAGCTCGGGGGACGGCACGTGCACTTTGTTCGTTTCAGCAGCGGCGGCGAGGAATGGTTGGGGGTCGACGACGGCCGGGGCGCGGTCGGCTTGCCCCACGGCCACCCGGCTTTTCCCGGCTCGCTGGACGACCTCGTGCGGTCGGAACCCGATGCTCTGTCACGCGCCGCCAGGGTGCTGCGATCCGGCACGCTCGTCGATCAAGCCGCCATGACCTACCTGCCGCCATTCGCGCGGGCACAGAAGATCATCTGCGTCGGGCTCAACTATGCGGATCACTCGGCCGAGAGCGGGTTCAAGACGCCCGACTACCCGACCCTGTTCGGCCGCTTCAACTCGAGCCTGATCGGGCATGGCGAGCCGATGATCCGGCCTCGCCAGTCCGACACTCTCGACTTCGAGGGTGAGCTCGCGGCCGTGATCGGGCGGGGAGGACGCCGGATTTCTCGCGCCGAAGCGCTGTCGCACGTCGCGGGCTATTCGATCTTCAACGACGGCTCGGTGCGCGAGTATCAGTTCAAGGCGCCGCAGTGGACGGTCGGCAAGAACTTCGACGGGACGGGCGCCTTCGGGCCGGTCTTCGTGACGTCGGACGAACTGGCGCCGGGGTGCCGGGGCCTGCGGCTCGAGACCCGCCTCAACGGACAAGTCGTTCAGTCGGCCAGCACCGATGATCTCGTGTTCAGCGTCGCCGACCTCGTCTCGATCATCAGTGAGGCGATAACGCTGGAGGCCGGAGACGTTATCGTGACCGGCACGCCGTCCGGCGTGGGGCATGCGCGTTCGCCCAAGCTCTACATGAAGGCCGGCGACGTCTGCGAGGTCACGATCGAGAAGATCGGCACGCTGCGCAACGTCGTGCGCGATGAGGATGAGGCGCTGCGCGCCGTCGCCTGATGGCCTGACGAACCAAGCAAGAAGACGGGAGGACATCCATGACGGCCATCGGCAAGTTCCTTGCGCCAACGCGTCGTCCCGGCGAGCTTGGCGTACACTCCGTTGATGAATTCGTCTTCACGGTTCCGGACCTCAAGGTCGCTGAGGACTTCCACAAGGCGTTCGGCCTCGACGTGCGCAGCGAGGGTCAGGGCATCGGCCTCTACACAAAGGGGCACCCCCATCGCTGGGCGACCGTGCGGGAGGGCAGCGGCCGCACCAAGAAGCTGCACCACCTGAGCTTCGGACTGTTCGAGGACGACATGGCCGCCTTCACGGCGCGGTTACAGAACCTGGGCGTGGAGCGGATCGGCCCCCCTCACGGCTTCGAGACCAATGGCATCTGGTTCCGCGATGGGGACGGCACGCCGGTCGAGGTGCATGTGGCCGAGAAATCCTCTCCGAACGAGAAGACCCGCGCCGAATCCGCGGCGCCGGCGCCCGGCATCGGTGCCGCACCCAAGCGGAGTAATGCCGGAACGACCAGCCCCAACCGGCTGGCCCATCTCCTCCTTTTCACACCCGATGTCGATGCCGCCGTGAAGTTCTACGGACGCGTCCTGGGGCTGCGCCTGTCGGATCGGTCGGGCAACGACATCGCCTTCATGCACGGCATCCACGGCAGCGACCATCACATGGTCGCCTTCGTGAAGAGCGACGCGCCCGGCCTTCACCACACCAGTTGGGACGTGGGCACGATCCACGAGGTCGGGCTCGGCGCAGCCCAGATGGCCGACAGGGGATTTTCGCGCGGCTGGGGCCTCGGCCGGCACGTGCTCGGCTCGAACTACTTCCACTATGTGCGCGATCCGTGGGGCAGCTACGCCGAGTATTCCTGCGACATCGACTTCATCCCGGCCGATGTCGATTGGGACAGCGGCGATCACGTCGGCGAGGATGCCTTTTACGTCTGGGGGCCGACGCCACCGGAGGACTTCGCCAGGAACTACGAGAAGGAGTGAGCGCCGCGGACGCACCTCACGTCAGGCCGGTATCAGGACCGCACAGCACCGCGGCAACGGGCAAGAGAAAGACCGCTTTTGGGAGGCGACAGCCATGAAGTATCTGCTCGACGTCTGGTACATGGCGGCGTGGCCCGAGGAAGTCGGACGCGGGCTCC
>CAXSEU010000012.1:11099-17067 GCA_964236485.1 uncultured Lichenihabitans sp.
CGTCGTGCGCTTCGCGCTCGGGCACACCGCGGTCGGACGCGGGCTCCTGGCGCGTACGATCGCGGAACGGCCCGTGGTGCTGTTCCGCCGGGAGGACGGAACAGCCGCTGCCTTGGAGGACCGCTGCCCTCACCGCATCGTGCCCCTGAGCCGAGGACGACTGGTCGGGGACGCCATCGAGTGCGGCTACCACGGGCTCACCTTCGATTGTTCGGGTGCCTGCGTCGGCAACCCGCACGGTGACCATGCGGTCCCCCGCGCCGCTCGGGTGCGGGCCTATCCCGTGATCGAACAGCATGGCATCGTGTGGATCTGGATGGGAGATCCGGCTCTGGCCGACCCCGCTTTCGTCCCCCACGTCCCCTACATGAAAGACGGCGGCTCCTTCAAAACCACGCATGTCAAAATTCCGGCTGATTACCGCTACGATCTTCTCATCGACAACCTGATGGACCTTTCCCATGCGGAATACCTGCATAAAGGGAGCTTCTCGTCTGGCGTTTTCGACAAGGTTACCATCGAGGTCAGAGAGGACGGCGATCGGGTGCGGATGCGCCGCATTCTCCATGACGTGCCCATTCCTCCGTTCTTCCGAGCCATCTACGACCCCGGCAACAATAACGTCGACCATTGGCAGGACCTCGTCTGGCATCCGTCGCAGATGATCGAGTTCGAGTTCGGCGTGGTCAAGACCGGCGAGTCGTGGGACCGGGGCGCTACTCAGAAGGCCAACCACATCGCAACCCCGGCGACGGGCCGAAGCACGCATTACTTCGCGTCGCTGACGCGCGACACCGACCTCGACAATGCCGAGCTCGACGAGGTGCTGCGCCAGGCTCAGGGCACGACCGTGGCGAACGAGGATTCGCCGATGCTGGAGGCGCAACAGCGGATGGTGGGCGACCTCGACATTTCGGACTACAAGCCCGTCCTGCTGAACGTCGATGCTGGCGCCGTCAGGGTCAGGCGCGTTGTCGATCGTCTGCTGAAGGCCGAGGAGGCGCGCCGCGCCGGAACCCGGGCAATGGCCTCGTGACCGTGGTTGCGGAACCCGAAGCCCTGGCGCCGTCGCGCCTATCGGACCGTCTCCTCGTCCGAGTCGCTCGAAAGGCCGCCGCCGCGGATGGGATCGTGCTGTTGGAACTGGTCGCCCCCGACGGCAGCGCCCTCCCGCATTTCGAAGCGGGCGCGCATGTGGACGTCCATTTTCCGGGCGGTCTGACCCGTCAATATTCGCTGCTCAACGCGCCTGGGCAGGGCCATCACTATCGCCTCGGGATTCTTCTCGACCCGGCGACGCGCGGCGGTTCGCAGGCGGCGCACCGGCTACGCCCGGGCGACATGGTCGAGATCGGCCGGCCCCGGAACAGCTTCAAGCTGATCGCCGAGGCGCCGTTCTCGCTTCTGATGGCCGGCGGAATCGGCATCACGCCGTTGCTCTCGATGGCCGAAGACCTGCGTGCGAGCAGCCGCGCCTTCGCGCTGCACTACTTCGTCCGCACCCGGGCCAAGGCCGCCTTTCTCGATCGGCTCGCGGCCGCGAACCTGGCCCCGCACGTCGAGGTGCATTGCGACGACGAGCCGAACCGTGGCGGTTCCGGAATCGAGGCGGTGCTCCGCGGAGCGGCCATGGGGACTCAGCTCTACATCTGCGGTCCGGCCGGTTTCATCGCGGCGGTCGCCGACACGGCGACCCGGCTTGGCTGGGCGGAGGACCGGATCCACATCGAGCGCTTCGGCGGCGAACCGGCCCCCATGGGCGGGGGCGCCTTCAGGGTCGACTTGGCACGGACGGGCGGATCCGTCGTGGTGCCGCTGGACAAAAGCATCGCCGCGACGCTGCTCGACCATGGCATCAACGTCGAACTCTCCTGCGAACAGGGGATCTGCGGCACCTGTGTCACGCGCGTGCTGAGCGGCATCCCGGACCACCGGGACCAGTACTTCACCGATGCCGAACGCGCGGCCGGCGACCAGATGACGATCTGCTGTTCCAGAGCCCTGACCGACAGCCTCGTTCTCGACCTTTGAACGGTGGCAGACACGCCGTCTGTGAAGACAACAAGACTCTTGGAGAGGAACACGCCGATGATGAACACCGATGGCCTCGGATTCCCTGCCCGGAGACGCAATCGCGCCCGCGCGCTACTGGCCCCAGCGATGGCGATGATCGCCGCGACCGGGCTGACCTTGCGCGTCGCCGACGCTCAGGACAATCCGGTCGCAGCCGCCCAGCAGCCGGTCAGCAGCTACGCGTTCGGGCCGGCCTTCAAGCCTCCCAAGGGGAAGAAGCTGGTCATCATCACCTGCGGCTCGCTCGGCATCGGCTGCGTGTTCGGCGCAAAGGGCGCCCAAGAGGCCGCCGCCGCACTCGGCTGGACGTCGAGCGTCATCGACGGCAAGTTCGATCCCAGCACGTGGAACACGGCGGTTCAGCAGGCGGTCGCGGGGGGTGCCGACGGTATCATCATGCTGGCCGTAACCCCGGCTCTCATCCAGGGCGGTCTCGACCGCGCGAGGGCGGCCAAGATCCCTGTGGTCGATGTGTACCAGCCGCGCTTCCCCGGCGCTCCCGCCATCGACGGCGACGTCACGAGCGATCACGCGGCGGCCGGCGTGACGGTCGCCGATTGGATCGCGGGCGATTCCGGCGGCAAGGCCCACGTGCTGATCCTGGACGTCTCGGAGTTTCCCGAAGTCATGAAGCGGAACGATGCGCTCGCGACCGAGCTCGCGCGCATCTGCCCGACGTGCAGGGTCGAGCGCCAGCGGTTCGGCGCCGCCCTCGCGCCGCAGCGGCTCGCCCCGCTCGTCACCGCCCAGCTGCGTGAGCATCCCGATATCGGCTATGTCACGGGGCCATACGACGCGACCGGCACGTTCATCGCCCAGGGCATCCGCCAGGCGCAGGCGACCGGCAAGGTCAAATACGTCAATTTCGAGGGCAACCCGATCGGCTTCGAGCTCATGAAGGGCGGCGAGCAGGCGGCCGAGATGGCCGTGGCCGCGCCCTTCGCGGGCTGGCTCGCGGTCGATGTCCTGGCCCGCAAGCTTGCCGGCCAGGACGTTCCGGACGAGGTCGCCATCCCGCAGCGCCTGTTCGTGGCGGGCGGAACCCTGCCAGGCGGTGATCGGGGCTGGGACACCGACTTCGACTACAAGGCAGCGCTCGGCAAGGTCTGGCTGAAGTGACGCAGGGCGCCGGGATCGACGGCCGTCCGTCGCCCGCACTCGACATCCGCGGGCTCGTCAAGCGCTACGGCGCGAACACGATCCTGCGCGGCGTCGACCTCGGCCTCCGCGACGGCGAGATCCACGCGCTGCTGGGCGAGAACGGGGCCGGCAAGTCCACGCTGATCAAGGTGCTGGCAGGCGCCGTGCCGCGCGATGGTGGCGACATCGCGGTGCATGGCGCGGCCCTCCCGGCCAACCACACGCCGGGCGACGTCCGACGTGCTGGCGTCGCCTTCGTGCACCAGCACCTCGCCTTGTTCGACGACCTGAGCGTCGCCGAGAACGTCGCCCTGACGGCCGGATATCGGCATCGGCTCGGGGCGATCTCGTTCCGCGACACGGAGCGGGGTGTCGCGCGGTGGCTGGATGAAGTCGGCGCGAAGTTCCAGGCGTCCACGCTCGTGGGGCGCTTGGCTCAGGATGAAAAGGTGCTCTGCGCGCTGGCCCGCGCCTTCGCGGCGGAGGCCCGGATCATCGTCCTCGACGAGGTCAGCGCCAGTCTGCCGGCGCCCGAGATGGATCGGCTCGCGGTCGCGCTCAAGGCCGCCAGGCGCGAGGGCGCGGCCTATCTTTTCGTCACGCACAGGCTGGCCGAGGTGTTCCAGCTTGCCGATTATGTCACCGTGCTGCGCGACGGCGAGGTCGCCATGTCGGCGCCGACCGCGTCCGTCACGCATGACACGGTGGTCGGCGCGATCCTCGGCAAGGCCCATGTCGACGACGGCGCGCGGCGCAGCGGCGGGCGAGGGGGCTCGGCGCGGCTGCGCGTCCGCGGCCTGCGTGGAGCGGGGCTTGCGGCCGAGGTCGACTTCGAGGTCGCGCGCGGGGAAGTGCTCGCGGTATGCGGGCTCGTCGGCAGCGGCACGCGGGCAGTCGCCCGCCTGCTGGGCGGGGCCGCCACACCGGTAGCGGGCATCGCCGAACTCGACGGCCTGCCGCTGCCGCTCGGGGTGCCGCACCGGCTCGCGGCGCGCGGCTGCGCCTACATTCCGGGCGATAGGGCGCGCGACGGCGCGCTCGGCGAACTATCCGTCCGGGAGAACCTCTTCCCGATGAGGCGACCGGGCGGAAGCGACGCCGACGGCATGCTCCGCTGGCCCGGCACGGAGCGGCGCCAGGCGCGCGATCTTGCCAACCGCTTCGAGGTCCGGCCGGGCGGCGATGTCGAGCGCTCCCTCGCGGCCCTCAGCGGCGGCAACCAGCAGAAGGTGATCTTCGGGCGCGCGCTGCGCACGCCGCAGAAGCTGCTCGTCCTCGAAGATCCCACGGCCGGTGTCGACATCGGCTCGCGCGCCGTATTGTACGGCTTCATGCATGAAGCCACTGCGGCGGGTGCCGCCGTCCTCATGGTGTCGACCGACTTCGAGGAAGTCGCGGCCCATGCGGACCGTGCGCTGGTGATGCGCGATGGCGCGGTCTCGGCGGAGATCCCCGTCGGCCACATGGCGCCGGGCGCCGCCGAACTCGCCCTGGCAGAGGCCAGCTATGGCACGCAGGCGACCGACCCGGTGACGGAGAGCGCGGCATGACGATCAGCTCCGCAGACGGCAAGGCCGCGGCAGGCCGCGACACGCCAAGGCCGCCGGGGAGCGACCGCCGGGCCTCGGGCGGCCGGGCCTCGGGCGCTCTGTCCCGCTATGGCCTGCTCCTGGTGTTCGCCGCCGTCCTGGCGCTGTTCACGGCGCTGAACCCCGCCAGTTTCCTCACCATCGGCAATGCGCAGTTGATCGCGCTCACGCAGGCCATCATCGGTTTCATCGCGCTCGCCGTGATGCTGCCCATGGTGGTCGGACAGTTCGACCTCTCGGCCGGCTTCCAGTTCGGGTTCGCGCAAGGGCTCTGCGCCGTGCTGGTCCTGCGCATGGGATGGAACCCGGCCCTGGCCATGGGCGCGGTCCTCCTCGCCGGCGCGCTGATCGGCCTCGTCAACGGGCTGTTCATCACCCGCCTCCGGCTGGCCTCTTTCACGACGACGCTCGGCGTCGGCATCGTGGTGCTCGGTTTGACCCAGTTCGTGACCAACGACGAGGTCGTCAGCGGATCCGTCACCGACTGGTTCGTGGCGCTGGGCCGGTCGCAGGTCGTCGGGCTGCCCCTTCCCTTCGTGTATCTCGTGATCGCGGGGGGCATCCTCCTCTTCTCCCTGGAATATACGATCTGGGGCCGCCGGTGCTACGCGACGGGCAGCAATCCGTCCGCCGCCCTCCTGGCCGGGATCGACACGAACGCCACCATCGTGCAGGCCATGGTCATCGGAGGCCTCCTCTCAGCCGTGGCCGGTTGCATCTCCGTGATGAACCTCGGCTCGTCCTCGCCGACGATCGGCCTCGGTGAGCTTCTTCCGGCCTTCGCGGGTGCGTTCCTGGGCGCCACCGCCTTCTATCCCGGTCGCTACAACGTCGCGGGAACCATCGTCGCGGTCTACCTCGTCGGTGTCGGCATCATCGGCCTGCAGCAGCTCGGCGCCGCATCCTATGTCGAGCAGCTGTTCAACGGAGGCGCCCTGCTGATCGCCATCGTCGTATCCAGCCTCGCCGTGCGCCGGGCGTGACAAAGGCGCGACCGTCACTCTTCAACGCGTCGCAGCGTCGACACGGGATAATGGATCCAATCGACCAGCAACCTGGTCAACATGGAGAGCTTCGGATGCAGACAGATCCGCAGGTAAAGGACGATCGGCTCGAGATCCGCCAACTCGTCGAGGACTGGGTACTGTGGCGGGATACGGCCGACT
>CAXSEU010000013.1:0-5172 GCA_964236485.1 uncultured Lichenihabitans sp.
ATCGCGACGCTCACGTCGCGGTTGGCCTGCACTGGGCCGAAGCTCTTGTTGATGCCGATGAGTTCTAGGGCGGGTGTCATGCGCCGAGCCTATGATGCCGTGGCGGACAGATCCAGCCGTCCGCCTGCGGCCCATGCAAAGGCCGGTCCCGCGAGCGGTCGCTCGAGGTCTCGCACCCGGGCGAGGTGGGGATCGCGATCCACCCTCAAGCGGCAGTGAAGGGTTTTCGCGCGCGGGGATGAGCGGTGATCATTGCCGCGACCGCTCTTTTTCCGCGAAGGCGGGACTCCAGCGCGGACAGTCCGCACCTGTTCCGTCGCTCGCCGTCCCGGGCATCTGCGCTGCGGGAGCTAGTCCATCACCCAATGCGACGAAGACCAAGCCACGCATCCGAAGCGTTCGCTGGGGTGGCTGCCATCAGGCGGCCCTGCCGATCCCGACGAAGCCATGGAGGCGCTCGGCCAAGGAGCGCAGGCTGACATCACCCTTGTTGAGGATCTGGCTGGCCCCCTGCAAGCGGCGTCGATCCTCGCGGGAGAGGTCGAGCGCCGTGAGGACGATCACCGGGATGTCCGAGCATTCCGATCTCGCGCGCATTCGCTTCAGGAACTCGAAGCCGTCCATCTCGGGCATCGCGAGGTCCAGCAGCACCATGCCCGGCGTGTGCGAATCCAGTCGGGTCAGGGCGTCGAGACCGTTTTCGGCCTCCGCCACCGACCATCCATCCCCCTCGAGGCTGCTCCGGATGCGGGCCCTGGTTTCGGCGTCGTCGTCGACGACCAGCACGTCGTTGGCGGGGGGCCGGAAGCGGTCCATGACGGCCTTGAACCGGTCCCACCGCACGGGCTTGAGCACGTAGTCGGCCGCCCCGAGCGCGGCGGCCAAAGCCCGCTGCTCCACGAAGGTCACCATGACCACGGGGATTTCCGCGAGGTCCTTGTCCTCCTTCAACGCGCTCAACACCGACCACCCATCCACGCCCGGCATCAGCACGTCGAGGAGGATCGCGCGAGGTTTCAGGTCACGGGCCATCGCCAATCCGGTCCTCCCGTCCGCGGCGGTGCGGGCCTGGAAGCCCTCGCGATGAAGGAAGCGCGTCATCAGCAGGCGCTGATCCGCGTCGTCGTCGATCACCAGGACGAGGTCGCCGCCACCGGTCATGGGATTGCCCGACTGATCGGCACCCTGAGCCGTCGACGCGGCGAAGGTCGAGGGGAGGTCGAGGGTGAAGCTGCTGCCCTGGCCCGGCGCGCTGTCGACCGTCACCATGCCGCCGAGCAGGTCGGCGAAAGCCTTGGTCAGGGACAGCCCCAAGCCCGTGCCGCCGAACCGCCGGGTCGTGGAGGCGTCGGCCTGCTGGAAGCGCTGGAACAGCTTGGCGAGCTGCTCCTCGGTCATCCCGATCCCAGTGTCCGAGACACGGAACTTCACGCGGTCGCCTCCGGGCCGAGCCTCGCGCGAGACGGCGAGCGTAATGGTGCCGCCCTGCGTGAACTTCGCGGCGTTGCCGAGCAGGTTGAGCAGCACCTGCTTGACCTTGGTCAGGTCGGAGTTCATTTGGCCCAGGTCGGGGGCAAGCTGCAGGTCGAGCCGGTTGCCCTTCTTGCCGATCAGGCCGTGCACCGTCGTCGCCAGCTCCCGCACCACCGGTTCGATCGCGAAGGTCTCGGCGTAGACGTCCATCTTGCCGCTCTCGACCTTGCTGAGGTCGAGCACGTCATTGATCAGGCTCAGCAGGTGCCGGGCGTTGCTCTCGACCTTGCCCATGTCGGCGGCCAGATCCTGCGCCTCGCAGCCGTCGGCGATCTCCTCCGCCATCATCTCACTGTAGCCGATGATGGCGGACAGCGGGGTCCGCAGTTCGTGGCTCATGTTGGCGAGAAAGGTGCTCTTGGCGAGGTTGGCCTCCATGGCCTCGTCCCGCGCGAGCCGGAGCATCTGCTCGAACTCGCGGCGTTCCGTGATGTCCTCGTGAACGCCGACCCACTCGCGGATGGCTCCGTTCGCGTCGAGCAGGGGCACGGCACGGACGGAAAAAAGCCGATACTCCCCGTCGTGGCGCCGCACGCGGTGCTCGAAGGCGAAGGTTCGGCAGTCGGCCACGGCCTTGTTCCAGGCCGCGACGGTCGGCTCGACGTCCTCGGGATGGATCGCTTTCGACCACCCTAGCCCTTCGTACTCGGCCTCCGACTGACCGGTGAACTTCGACCAGTCGGGCTGCCGCCCTCGCATCTCGCCGCTGGCGTCGTTGGTCCAGATGACGTCGCCGACCGCCTCGGCGGCCGCGCGGAAGCGCTCCTCGCTTGCCCGCAAGGCGCTTTGCGTCCGCTGCCGGTCCACCGATGATGCGAGCATGGCGAGGAACAGGATCAGGAAAGTAGCGCCGGCCACATAGAGGGCGAGGTTCTGCTGCCCTACGGCCATCGCATCGGCGTCCGGCATCGCCCCGTGCAGGCCATCGCTGAACGTGGCGGCTGCCATGCCGACGTAGTGCATGCCGGCCACGGCCAGGCCCATCACGCCGGCGGCCAGCAGCTTCTGCCAGACGCCGTTCTGGCGGAACGTGAGCCACAGGGCTGCCGTGGCGGCTGTCACGGCGATCAGCACCGACGCCGACACGATGGCTGGGCTGTAGGTTAGGCTGCCGGGTATGCGCATCGCGGCCATGCCCGTGTAATGCATCGCCGCGACGCCGAGGCCCATCAGCGGACCGCTCACGAGTACGTCGCGAGGATGCGCACCGGGACGGCTGACCCATGCGAAGGCCGCTCCGGTCGCACCGACGGCGATCAGGAACGAAACGATCGTCAGAGTCACGCCGTAGGCCATGGGCATCGCCATGTCGAAGGCGAGCATGCCGACGAAGTGCATCGACCAGATACCGCCGCCCATGACCAAGGATGCGCCGGCGACCCACGACCAGCGTCGTGCCAGCGCCGCCCCGCGGACGCGGTTTCCCAGGTCCAGGGCGGTGTAAGATGCGAAGATCGCGATGGCGATCGACAGCGCGACGAGGGCGGGGTTGTAGCTGGTTTGAACCATCAAGGCTTCCAGTGGTGCCACATCGTGCGATCGTCTTCCGACGGTGCTCGGAATCCCCCGCACTTCATCGTGCACGGCAATGTCGCAGCGAGAGAGTGATGGTCGAGATGCAACGCCCCGCGCGGCTCGGCCCCATGGAGCGCCGCCCTCAGCGTGGCCCAGCCCCCCGCGTAACGCCATGCGGGCGACAACACGTTGCGAAAGGGCGGATCGCGTCTTCGCTCACGCCGGGGGCGGGGCAGGCGGCCAAAAGCTGTCCGTCAGCCCCGCGGAGCGGGTCACGCGTCCCCGCTCCGCCTCCCGGAGGGCAAGGCTATTCGGGGCACTTGTTGTCGGTCATGTAGTCGTGCACGGCGATCTTGCCCGACATGATATCGGCTGCGGCCGCGTCGGCCGCAGCCTTCATGTCAGGCGTCACCAGATCCTTGTTGTACTGATCGAGCGCGTAGCCGACGCCGTTTTCCTTGAGGCCGAGGACCAAGACGCCCGGCTTCCAGGAGCCGGCCTTGGCATCCGTCAAGGTCTTGTAGACGGCGTTGTCCACGCGCTTGAGCATCGAGGTCAGCACCTTGCCCGGAAACAGGCCGTCCTGGTCCGAATCCACCCCGATGCCGAGCTTGCCCGCATCGGCGGCCGCGCGCAGCACGCCGAGCCCCGTGGCACCGGCCGCGTGATAGACCACATCGGCGCCCCGATCGATCTGCGACTTGGCAAGTTCCCCGCCCTTGACCGGGTCGGTCCAGGCGGCGCCCGTGGTCCCGGTCATGTTCTGGAGGATTTCGGTCTTCGGATTGCCGAACTTGACGCCCTGCACATAGCCGCAGGCGAACCGGCGGATCAGGGGAATGTCCATGCCGCCGACGAAGCCGACCTTGCCGGAGGTCGAGGCCTTGGCGGCCAAGAGGCCGACGAGGAACGAGCCCTCCTGCTCCTTGAACACGATCGATTGCACGTTGGGCTTTTCGACCGCCATGTCCACGATGGCGAAGCTGGTCTTGGGGAACTCCGCGGCAACCTTCTCGAGTGCGCTCGCCTGGCTGAAGCCGATGGCGACGATCGGGTTGAAGCCGTCCCGGGCGAATTTGCGCATCGCTTGTTCGCGCTGCGTGTCGTTCTGGACCTCGAAGTCACGGAAGTCGACCCCCGTGTCTTCCTTGAACTTCTCGGCGCCGTGGAAAGCCCCCTCGTTGAAGGATTTGTCGAACTTGCCGCCGATATCGTAGATCACCGCAGGCTTGATGTCGGCCGCCGATGCACTCGTGGACAGTGCCACCGCGACGCCCGCTCCGACGAGCCAGGAATGTAAGCCCTTCAACGCCATGATCATCATCTCCGCTCGCAGGCCCAGCCTGCGTTCCGAACCGAGGATGGCACGGCAACCCGTCGCCGGAAAAGCGAAAACCGGCGATAGGTGATGCCCGCCCCGTCCCGGCGTCCCGTTATGTCCCATCGACCGCGAAGGCTTCAGGGGCGCGTCCGAGATCACGCAGTTCTCCCATCCGGGTTAGCGCGGCGTCGAAGTTGCGTGCGTAGCGTGCCGTGTCGAAGAGTGGCAGCGTGGCTCGCCCCTCGACGAGGTGGCGGCGGAGACCGCTCAGCCGCGCCGGCTCGCCGGCAAGGGATGACGCGAGGGCCTCATAGTCGGCGAGCGATGTGGTGACGAGCTCCGGCAGGCCGACGGCACCGAGCAGGCTGCCGGCCACACGCGACGCGAAGGCTTCGCCGGCGCAGGTGACGACCGGCAGGCCGACCCAGAGCGCCTCGCTCGCGGTGGTGTGGGCGTTGACCGGCAGCGTATCCAGGAAGAGATCCGCGAGGGCAAGGCGGGCCAGATGGGTGTCGGGCAGGACCTTGGGGGCAAAAACCAGCCGCGTGGGATCGACGCCCCGCGCCGCCGCCTCGCGCCGAAGATTGGTGGCGGCGGACCCGTCCCCGTCGAACAGCCAGAGGGCGGAACGAGGCTTGCAGCGCAGCAGACGCATCCAGATATCGAACAGGCCTGGCGTGATCTTGTAAGTGTTGTTGAGGCAGCAGAACACGAATCCTTCCCGCGGGAGGCCGCATTCATGCCGCGTGGGTCGCGGCCCCGCGGTGCGCGATCCGTCGTTCGGCTGGTAGGAATGCGGAAGG
>CAXSEU010000013.1:5182-5980 GCA_964236485.1 uncultured Lichenihabitans sp.
TTTCGTCGAAAGCGGCCGCCTGGTCGGGCGGCGCCACGAAACGGTCGGCGATGATGTAATCGATGAATTCGGCGCCCATCGTTCCGGGGTAGCCGAGGAAGTTCACCTGGATCGGCGCGGGCCGTTGCGCGAGGATCTCAGGTCTCGATTCCCGCGTGTAGCCCTTGAGGTCGATGAGAATGTCGATGCCATGGGCGTGGATCGTCTCCGCCGCCTCGCGGTGCCCGCAGGCCCGGAGGTCGACGAAACGATCGAGTGCCCCGACGATGCGCCTCCGCATCGGGCTCCGGTCGTCCTCGCCGCACGAGTAGCCGAAGAGTTCGAAACGTCGGCGATCCTGCAGTTCGAACAGCTCGGCGATCAGCATCGCCGTGGCATGGGTGCGGAAATCCGCCGACAAGTAGCCGATGCGGAGCCGGCCCCGACGGTCGTCGGCGGCTCGGGGCGTATAAGCGGCCAGGGGCGCGGTTTTTCGACGGAAGCCCGCCGCCCAGATCCGCGCCGCCCGCTGGTGGTCGGCCGCCGAGGCCGTGAGGGCAAGCACCTGGAACGGCGGGACGCGCTTGCCCGCGCGGGTGGTATGTTCTAGGGCGGCGCGCTGCTCCGCCTCGAGGCCCGGCCAGTCGCCGGTCTGCAGGCGCAGGTCGCAGAGTTCGATCAGCGCCTCGCCGCAGTCCGGTCGCTGTGCAAGCGCTTGTCTGAATGAGGCGAGGGCATCCGCCGTCCGCCCCCGGCGGCGCAGCGCGATGCCAAGGTAGAGCTGCGCCTCGAGGCGAGCGGGATCGAACCGCAGCGCGA
>CAXSEU010000013.1:5990-6423 GCA_964236485.1 uncultured Lichenihabitans sp.
GGCAGGCCGAGATCGCGGCCTCGAGCTCGCCGGCCTCGATCAGCGATCCGGCGAGGTTGCACTGGGCGACGACGTTGCTTGGATCGATGGTGACGGCCCTGGCGTAAGCCTCGAAGGCGTCGCGCAGCCTTCCCTGCCGCTGCAAGGCCAGTCCGAGGTTGCCATGGAGCTCGGCATTGCCCGGCTCCAGATCCACGCCGCGCCGAAGGATCTCCGTCGCCGCCTCGAACCGCCCCTGATCGATGCAGATAACGCCGACGAAGTTCATCGCCTCCCCGGACGGCGGACATCGCCGGGCCGCTGCGGCGTATTCGTCACCGGCCGCCTCAGGGCGGCCTTGCTGGTCGAGGATCAAGGCGCGGATGATTCGAGCGCCGTGATGTTCGGGCGAGAGTGCGATGCTTCGCTCGGCGCAGCTCAGGGCGGCTTCGAG
>CAXSEU010000013.1:6433-17057 GCA_964236485.1 uncultured Lichenihabitans sp.
GAGGCTCCCGAGGCGACGCAGAACGTTGGCAAGCCTGAGGAACCCGCCCGCCGACCCGGGTTCGAGCTCGATTGCCGATCGGAAGCTCGCGGCCGCTCCGGCCAGATCGCCGACCGCCTCGAGGGCGGAACCGAGAACCGCACGAAGGTCTGCATCGACGGGGTGCGCGGCGACGGCCGCCTCCGCCGCCAGGACGGCCTCCTGGTTCCGCCGCTTTCCGGGCCCCGGTCCGTGGTCGTGGCTTCCCTCGCCGTGGGCCCGATGTTGCATCCGTTGTCTCATCCTCATCCGGGCGTCATTACCAAATCATTCGCAAGGTGTGGCGCCGCAGCCACGACTAACCAGCCGCACGGGTCGCCGCGTGATTTCCGCCGCTGCCACCCCGTGAGGTGCGCCATCCTTCAACGCTCGTGCCTTCTGCTCAGCATCCTTCCGTCACCATTCCGCTTCGCCCGTGCCTAAATCAACGGCGGCCACACCGGCATTCGTGTCGCCAGCGGGCGTCGCGGCTGGCGGTCGGGCACTATCATTGTGCATTGCACAAAATATCCTCGCATCAGCACAACTTGCAGCCATTCGCCCATTTTGTGGAATTTCAGCCTCGAAAACACCCTTGATCACGCCTTATGCGATCCTGAACCCTCGGCGACGGGGTTAACCACCCCGCTGAAATTGCGGATTTGATGCCTGGTGAGGAGATTTTCGCGCAATTTTCGCACTTGCGAGAGCATGGTTTTTTTTCTACTAACGAAACCGAGTGTTTCCATACCGTCGCCCCATTTGAGGTGCCCGTGGCGCGTGACCTGCAGCGAAGTTCGACCTGCTCCGTCGACAGAGGGCTCTATGTCCTCCGTTATGTGAGCAGCGATTCGAACGACGTCGCGCCGGTTGCCTTTGCCAGGGCGGCTCCGGGGAGCGAGAAGTTTCTGAGATTTGTTGATGCCCCGGGCGTGCCGCCGGGGTCGCTCAGCAGGCCGGGCGCGGGGCTTGTGGTCTGCTCGGACGATTACGCGAAGATCGAGATCACCGTGAAGGCCTCGGAGTCCTCACGCGTGTTGGATGCGAAGTTCGCGCTGGAACTTCTGGCGAAGGGAACCGATCCGAACGCCGCCGCGAAGGTCGCAAGGCTTCCGATGGACGCCGATGTCCGCGACTCCCCGAGCAAGCCCGCCGGATCGACTGGGAGCGCGGGGCTCGACATTCTGGCGCATGTTTCTCGCAGAGGTGACGTGGTCGTCGCGCCGGGCGAGTGGATCGCCGGACCAGATGCGCCGACACCGATCGAAGGGGTGCAGATCAAGTGCCGAGGCGCCGAGGTGGCTGTCTCGGCGCAGTTCATGAACACGACCCAGCCGGGCGTTTGGTCGCCCTGGTGGGCGGCGGGCGATTTCGTGGGCAGCCGGCAGCAGGCAAGTCCACTGACGGGCCTGAGGCTCAAACTGGTCGGCCGCGAGGCCGTGCGGTTTGAACTCGATGTTGAAGCGATGTTCCTGGGAACACCGTTGCAACGCCATAACGGCGCCGAAGTCATGCTTGGCACGTCGAATGGCTTTGATCTTCTCGTCGGTCTCAAACTTAGCTTGAGGCCCAAGCTCAACCGGGAAGGTCCGGCGGTGCCCAAGCCGTCGCGTGTTCGTGTGTTCCGTTCCGACAAAGCCGATTTAGTCAATTCATAAATAGCCTTGGAGAAGTTCTATGAGTTCCTTGCCTCCGGTTACCAATACTCCTCATGGCAGCTTGGCCGACGCCATCAATGCCGCTCTGCAAAGCAACCTGGTCTTCCAGGATCTCAGCAAGCTGACATCCTTCCGAAGCGATAACTTTGGCGTGTCGTCCTCTGCTCCGCACGACACGCAAAACTACTTCGCCAATGCCACGAATATCGCGCCGACCGTCGGGTCGTTCAGCGTCGGCGCTCACAACCTGTTGCTGACCGACGCCGGCAGCAATCTGACCATCACCCCGGGCGATCGGGGAACCTTCGGAAGCGAGCGCGTCGCTGCTGTCGTGGGCGGCAATTCCACCATCGTCTTCAAGAACGACACCACCAACCCGGCCTTCGGATACGATATCGTCAGCGGGACGGGGACCAACAAGATCACGCTCAACAACGGTCCCGACACGTTCCAGTCGACATCCGGAAACGATCTCGTCAAATCGGGCGGCGGGCTCGACACCATCATGGGCGGTTCCGGACACGATACCATCTACGCGGGTGGCCAAAGCTACATTCAGGCGGGAACATCCGGCGACAAGATCTACGGCTCCACTCTGCCAGGAGGAATGGATACGATCCAGGCTGGGGCCGGAGCCGACACAATCCAGCTCTATGCCGGGAGCACGTCGGTGATCGGCAGTTCCGGCAATACGACGCTGCATGCCGGCACTGGCAACGACACCTTCGATGGTTCCTCCGCCACGGGCAACGAAAGCATCTTGGGCGGAACGGGCAACCTCACGGCCAATCTCAGCGCTCAAGGCAACGACACCATCTTCGGGCAATCCGGACACGATGTTGCGGTGAATCTGGACGAAAGCTTCGGCGGCGCGTCGGTGGGTGCGCCTGACACGAACGGCAATACGACCATACATTTCAGCGGTGGCCAGACGCTGGAGGTCAAGAACGTCACCATCAGCTTCAACGACGGCACGAATAAGCATTTCTAATCTATCTAATCTAACGGGCGTCCGGGTGTGTTTGTTCCCCCGGACGTCTTTTTTAGGCTTGGTGCGTAAGATTACGTCACCACCGTAGCCCAAGCATCAGTTGCAATCGATTTGCTGGGCGCCTTGCGCCCTGCCAAGCCGCTTCAAGTGCCTGATCACTATCTCATCATATACAAAATCTGTCAACATTAAATATCTTCGGAATGTCGGAAGTTTGCTGCTGCGTGCGAAGCAGGCCGCGCTCCTGGGCGGGCTCGGGGACGATCGGCAAGGGTGGCCGCGTCCAGCCTCGCAGGCTCCAACGCCACACCCCGGGTTCGTGCATCGGAACCGAGCCGATCTCCGCTCCCGGCGCTCGCATGGTCATCCGGGAAATGAACGAATCAGCCGACCTTCAAGGCGCCGACGCACCCGCTCCGTCGGGGTTCTCGCTCGAGGGTCTTCCGGCTCTGACGGTCTTCGGCATCGCTGACAGACGTTGCCGCACCGCGGTCGACCCGTCGCCCCGGGATCTGCTGCTACGGTCTTCGGCGCTTCGATCGCTTGGGCAGCATGACGCGGCGTTGAATGACCTACGTGCCGCGTTCCGGTGCGATTCCGAAGACGTGATCGTGGCCCGATCTGTGCTCGCCTGGGATGGAGACGCGGCGCAACGGACCGTGGCCGCGAAGGCCTTGATCGGCAACGTGCGAGCCGGCGAGATCGATCTCGACGCGGCGCTGCGTCACCTGGGGTCGATCGGGACCGAGATCATCGTCCGGGCGCAGCGGGTGGACCGATCCGTCTTCGGCTGGGTGGCGAGCCCGTCTGACACGGAGCCTTCGCTTGAGGTCACCCACGAGGGCGGTACATCTCCCGTGCCACTGAGCGACAGGCCCGTTCACCCGTTTCCCTCGTTCCGTGGCCGATTGTCGGCATTCCTGTTCGCGTGCGATCCACGGTTGCCGATCGAGCTGCTGGCCCAGGGGTCGCATGGCCGCACGACCCTGGCCCGCCTCCCCGCCATCGAGCCGCCTTTCCCGCCTTTGCTGCAGCCAGCGTCTGGCGCCCGCCCCGCGACGCTCAACGTCATCGTTCCGCTTTACGTCGATCACGCAGCCACCAAGGCCTGTCTCGAAGCCTTGGCGCTTCAGGATTGTGCGATCCCGCTCCGGTTCTTCATCGTCGACGATCACAGTCCGGAACCGGAGATATCGGCTCTGGCGGAGCGGTTCTGCCGGCTCCACGATGCCACCTTGATCGTCCATCGTGTCAATCATGGCTTCGCGGGCGCGGTGAATTCCGCCCTCGCGCGCTGTGCGGACGGCGACGTTCTCCTTTTGAACTCGGATGTCACCCTGCCGCCGGCAGCGCTCGATCGGCTGATCGATGCCGCCTATGGGTCGGAGCGGATCGGCACCGTCATGCCCCTGTCGAACGACAGCGAACTGACGAGCTTCCCGATACCCTTCAGGCCCAATCCCCTGCCGGCTCCTGACCTGGCGATCCGCATCGACGATGCGGCCCGGCGGGCCAACGGCCACGATGTCGTCGATCTCGTCAACACCATCGGCTTTTGTCTCTTCATCACGCGCGGTTGTCTGCGCGAAACGGCGCCGCTCAGCCACGATTATGCCCGCGGCTACTACGAGGACGTCGACATCGCGTTGAGGGCGCGGCAGCGGGGCTTTCGCAACGTCGCCGCGGTAGGGGTCTATGTCGCCCATGGCAGCGGCCGCTCCTTCCGGGACGAGAAAGGCGGCCTCGTCTCCCGCAACCTTCCGATCCTCTGCGAACGTTTCCCCTCGTTCAGGGCCGAAAGCGAGGCCTTCGTCAGGGCCGACCCGCTGCGGGCGGCGCGCGGCGCCATCGAGGCCCACTTGCCGCCCGGCCAGCCCGCTCATCTCCTGGTCGGCGCCGAGGCGCCGCCCGGCTCGCCGCTGAGCTTCAGGGCACGGCGCATTGCCGAACAAGGCGGCTTCCCGCTCATGGTGTCGTGGCGGGAGCGGGGCAACGCGACGAGGATCTCGATCGAGGCACCATCGGGCTTCGGACCGCGCTCGCTCGAGTTTCAGCTCGATGCGGCAGGGCTGGAATCCTTGAGCGGCTACATTCTGGCCCTGCGTCTGGTGCAGATCGAGCTCTGTGATCTTCATACGATTCCCTCGCCGCTGTATCGCCTTCTGTTGCGGACCAGCGCGCCGATCCTGTTCTTCGTCGCCAGCCTGGAGGACGCCATGCTGGTTGGCTCCAGCGTCGACCCGTCTCGGGAACGCTTGACCAGCCGGGACATCACGGTGGATTTCCTCGAATTCGACCGGGCCAGCGATCCCTTCGCCTATCGGATCCCGCAGTTCCTGATGCGTTCGCCCGCCCCCGAAAAATCGAAGTTCGTCACCGCCGACTCGATGGCGGAGGCCGTGTGTGCCAGTCTGCGGCAGGGTGACCGATCCTTCCCGGATGACCGCACCAGAAGGCCCGTGCGATTGCCGGAGCCACCGGCGGCGCGACGGCTCGTCGCCATTCCGGTTCCAAGGACGTCGACCGCCGTCGAGCGCTTGCTTCTCGACCTTGCGCGACATCTGCGTCCACGTCTCGGCACGCGACTGCTCGTCCTCGGGCGCTGCGTCGACGATCGAGCCTTGATGGCGGTCGGAAACGTTCAGGTCACGGGGGCGGTCGCCTTCGAGGATTACGCTTCGCTGGTGGCCGCCTATGGCGCCGATGCGCTGTTCCTGCCCTATCGCACCTCGCTATACGGCGTGATCGAGGTCCTCTCGGAAAGATGCCGGTTGCCGCGCGGCTATTTCGACTGGTCGGCGGGTCTCATGGATTGCCGGCCGGATGATTTCGTCCTCGATTGTCGCCTCGGCGGCGACGTCGTATGTTCGGAGTTCGCACGGTGGTGTGCGCCGGCCGGCCCTGCATCAGAAGTTCAGCTTTGACACATGATACGGTCGTTCATCCGCGGCTCGAGACCGATCTGACGCTTTCGCTCGACAACGAAGTCAGGGGCTTCGTGTTCGATCCCGATGACTTGTCGCGGCGGTTCGTGATCGAACTCTTGGCCGATGGCCTGCCCTTCGGTCTCTTGCGTGCGGACCGCTATGTCGAAGCCCTGGGGGGCTCGGGAACCGGCGACGGCTGCTACGGCTTCAATGCGGTGATCGAGGGGTCGCTCGCCCTCGGCGCGAGCCTCATCGAGGCGCGTCTGGCGAACTCGAGCGAGTCGGTCGGCGCGCGCCTACGACCCGCATCCGCGAAGGCCCGGCAAGAGCCCGAGTCGGGATCGCACGTGCGATGGATCGCTGGCCTGAGACTCGAGGGCTGGATCGAAGCGGCGCGGGGACGTCCCTTGGGTGACGTGAGGGCCCTGATCGATGGGCGGCTTGTTGCGCAGGTCACGCCCGACGGGTGGATACAAGTCGCGAAGGGAGACGGCTTCAGCGTCGGCCGCACGTTCCAGCTTGATCTTCCGAGCCGCTACGCGGATGGCCGCGCGCGCCGGGTCGAGGTCCTGGGAAAGGACGGCATGCCGCTCACAGGAAGTCCCTGTACGATCGTCGCCTATCAGGATGGGCTCGCGTCCCTCATCGACGGGCAGGCGGAGCTCGCTTCGGAGAAGACGCGGGCCCGCAGCCTCGAGCGTTTGTTCCCGCAGTCCTGGCCGTTGCTGGACGTCGCCGGCTGGCAGGCTCGCTTCCCGCATCGAAAGCCCGCCGAAATCGATGGGCCTCCCGTCGCGGTCGTGCTTGTCGGCGAAGTCGGGATCGAGGCCTCGCTGGAGAGCCTCGGAACCGCGGAGCGATGTGCCTGGACGGCCGCCAGCCTGCCTGACCGCGGACGTGCCACGACGTTCGAGCCGAGCGACCTCAAGGCTTTCGTCGAGGGCGATGCGGCCTCATCCGACATCGTGATCCTGGCTCCGGCCGGAACCCGGTTCCCGCCCCCGGCGCTGGGCCTCTTCCGCGATGCGCTCCTCGCCTCGCCCGCGGCGCGATCGGCATATTGCGATCTGCTCATGCCGGCGAACGGCGGCGTCTGGCCCTTGGCCTTTCCGGCCTTCGACTACGAACGATGCCTCGAACAGGGCTATTGCGGCCTCGTCTTCGCGATGCGGCGCGGTGCCGTGGCCAAGGCCGCCGAGGCGGGAGCCGACTCGCTCATCCGCCTCTTCCAGACGCAGTTCGATGCGCCGCTGGAACGTGGCCAGGAGCCGCTGCACCTTCCTCTTCTGCTCGCGGCGCCGCCGCCGCTCGATGCGAGCCAGGTGAGCGCGACGCTGGCCGAGGCGGCCGAAACGCATTTTCGCAACAAGCGGCTCGCGGCGCGTATCGCGGTCCCTCCCGGGATAGCGTTTCCGGCGATCCGCGTCACCCGGGCTCCCGAACCGGGCAGGGTGTCGATCATCATCCCGACGCGTAACCGTGCCGACCTCCTGACGACCTGTCTGACGTCTCTCGACGAGACGATCGGCGAAGTCGACTGCGAGGTGCTGATCGCCGACAACGACTCGACGGACGAGGAGGCCCTTGCGGTTCTCGCGAGTGCCGAGCGGCAGGGCATCAGGATCGTCAAGGTGCCAGGAGCCTTCAACTTCTCGCGCATCAACAACGAGGCCGTGTCCTTCGCCACTGGCCGGTTCCTTCTCTTGCTCAACAACGACGTCAAGGCGCTGGAACCGGGGTGGCTCGAGGAGATGTTGAGCCGCATTGCGGAACCGGACGTCGGCGCGGTCGGTCCGATGCTGCTCTGGCCGAGCCGTGTCGTGCAGCATGCCGGTGTGGTGCTGGGCACCGGTTTTTCGGCGGCCTATGCGTTCGGGGACAGGATGGATGGCGAGCCGGGCTATGGCGGCCTTCTCCAGAGCGCGCATGAGTGCAGCGCCGTGACGGGGGCATGCCTGCTGACCCGACGTGATCTCTATCTCGCCCAGGGCGGTCTCGACGAAGTCCGTTTTGCCGTCGACTACAACGACGTCGATTATTGCCTGAAGCTGAGGGCGGCCGGCCACCGTGTCGTTCTGACCCCTCATGCGAAGTTGCTCCATGCGGAATCCTCGACACGCGGGCGTTACGAGCGCCCCGACCAGAGGGATCGCTACGCGCGGGAACTCGATAACCTCCGCGGCAAGTGGGGCGAAACTCTCGCGGCCGACCCCTGCTACAATCCCAGCCTGACCCTGGGCGGAGCGCCTTACTCCGGCTTCGCCTGGCCGCCGCGCGACCGCGAACCCCGGCAGCCGCTCGGCTGGCCCGCACGCGATCCGCCGCCAGGCCTCTGATTGGATCCCCTCGATGATCGACGCTCCCGGCAGACCGACGGACGGCCGCGCCAGAACGGTCCTCAACGCCGGCTCGGGACCGCCAAGCCCCAGACGGCTCTACGCCGGGTTCAGCAACCCGGGTTGGAACGAGGTTACCCTCGACATCAACCCGGCGGCCGAAACCGACTTCGTGGGTTCGGTCGCGGACATGCGGGACCTGTTCGACGTCGACAGCTTCGACGCCGTCTGGTCATCGCACAACCTCGAGCATCTTCACGCTCACGAGGTCGTGCCGGCCCTAGAGGAATTCAGGCGCGTGTTGAAGCCGTCGGGCTTCGCCCTGATCACCTGCCCTGATCTCGAGGCCGCGGCGGGCTTGCTTGTGGCCCACGGGCTCGATCATCAAGCCTACACATCCCCCGCGGGTCCGATCACGGTGCGCGACATCGTCTTCGGCCACGCGCGCTCGATCGCGTCGGGAGATGCCTTCATGGCCCACAACACGGGCTTCACCTGTGACAGTCTGGGCCGCGCGGCCGTCGAGGCGGGCTTTGCGGAGGCTCGGGTCGGCATCGGGGACAGAACCGATCTCTGGGCGGTCCTGATGATGCCGGCAGCCGATGGGGCGGCCGTGCGTGCCGGTCTCGACGCCCGGGAGGCGCTGATCCTCTTCCCTCCGAACGAGACCTGAAGCCCGGGACCCAGGAAGTCAGGGTGTCCCGTCGTCCCGCGCTTTCATGCCCAGGATGCCGTTCTTCCGATCATAGAGGACGGCGTAGGAGTAATAAGGCAGCGATCCAGCCGACAGATGAGCCTCCTCGCCTCGCCCTGGTCGGAGACTGACCTTGCTCGCGGCATCGTGCTCGATCTTGAAGGCAATCTCGACGGGCTTGTCCGCGCCCTGAAGCTGCAGCCGTACCGAGGTTCCTTCCGGCCACGACGTCTGGTGAGCGATCTTCGATGAGTTCATGGCGAAACCCGGCGCCCCGCTGTCGAGCAGCGTCGCGCCGCAGAGGCGTTCCTTGGAGGTCTCATTCACCAGGCAGCCCGGAAGCGCCGTATCCTTCCAGCCTGGCGTCCCGCCCCCGTCGGCGGGCTGTGGGTCGAGATGGAACAAGGTGAAGCCCGCGACCTCTTCCGGAGCGGGATTGACGATCAAGTGGCCTGGAGTCAACTGGCCCGGTCGCGGCAGGGCCACGATCCAGCGTTCGGCCCCGAGAGCGCCCAAAGGATTGTCGGCTGCGTCCGCCACGGGAGCCCGGCGCAACGATACGCCCAGGATGGCGTCATACCCCAACCCCGAGAAGCCGCTTCCCGCAATGCGGTAATCCTTGGCGTCGAGGCGGGATGCCGGACATTTCGGCTTCTGTTCGGTACAATCGACGCTCTGGATCAGCTGAAACAGCAGCGGACTTTCACTTTTCGCGCCGCCGACGCCGATCTCGCCCTTCGCGAGGACGCCGTTGAACCTGGCGCCGCTGCCGAAGGCGTAATGGCGCTCGATCGGGGTCGCCTCGTACTGAGCGGGGTCGAGGGCTCTCGAAAGAACCCGGAGGCCGAACGAACCTGTATCGAGCGCAGCCTCGATCGGGGCCCCGTCCCCCACCGTCACCGGCACCGAATAGCGGGTATCGCCATTCGGCAGGACGGTTTGGCTGATCGGCACGTCGACGCGAGGCGCATCGATCGCGAGGACGGGCGCCGAAAGGCTGCCGGCCGCGACGACGGTGCAGAGTGCAAGGAGCCAGCGCGGAACCGGTTTGATCCAGGCCGCGGGCACGTGTTCAGCCCTGCGAGTTGTTGTTGAACCCGGCTGCCGCCAACGGGAGGGGCGCACCGGCGGGACGCGGCTTGTTCCGAATGTCGCGAGGCTTCGGAGGCGGCAGCAGACCTTCGCGCTGAGCCTGCTTGCGGGCCAGCTTGCGGGCACGCCGGATGGCGTCGGCATGCTCGCGGGCGCGCCGTTCGGACGGTTTTTCGTATTCGGCCCGGCGCTTCATCTCGCGGAACACACCTTCGCGCTGCATCTTCTTCTTCAAGACGCGCAAAGCTTGATCGACATTGTTGTCGCGAACGAGAACCTGCAAATGACTTGTCCTTATGCTGTCTGCCGGCAACCCGGCGCCCGAGATGGCTCGCGCGGAAGAAGCGCGGTCGACCGGGAGTCGACGTTACGTGGCCTCGGACGGGCGCGCCGTCAAGGCCCAAACGTCCCGCCTGTGCCTCGTTCGCGCGAGATCCGGCAGCGTGCAGGACCGGATCGGCTGGACAGCCTCGCTGATCTCCCGCTCGAACACGGAAAATAAGGTTAGAGGTTAGTTCTGGCAAAGTTATGATCTTGCGTTTCGATCCCGTTTGCTATTCGCATATTGCTCATTCGAAATCCCTCGCAATAGGCGAATCGAAGAAACCCTGCGTCCGCCTGCCGGTCCGATCATGCCGCGGACGGTGATCCGCACCACAGGCGCGGGTTGCCGGTTGGCATGAGGCATCTCCCGATCAACAATGAGTCCCGAGGCGGAACATAGGTCGGTGAAAGGTCTTGCTAGGGGCAGACGACCACCCGGCGGGTCGTGGGCTGAAACGGCATTTTGCCGGCACATCGCGTCGCGCTAACGATATCGATTGAAGAGGATACATGAAGCGAGATCTCAAGCCGTTCGTCGTCGAGGTCAAACGCGGGACGCGCCGGACGTCCTTCCTTGAACTCAC
>CAXSEU010000014.1:0-1387 GCA_964236485.1 uncultured Lichenihabitans sp.
CGATCCTCGGCCCAGACGAGGAACTCGTCCACCGTCATCGGGGGCGCCGCATTCCGGATCGTCATCGCCGCCTCTCCAGGCGTCAGGCCGCGAGATTGCGCAGCACGTAGTGCAGAATGCCGCCGTGACGGAAATACTCAAGCTCATCCATCGTATCGATGCGGCAAATGGCGGGCACGCGCGTCACCACGCCCTTGTCCGACGTGATCACGATCTCCAGCGTCTGCCGCGGCTTGAGCGTGTCACCGAGACCCTGGATCGAAACCGTCTCGTCGCCCTTGAGATTGAGCGTCTGCCACGAGGTGCCCTCGACGAAAGTCAGCGGCAGCACGCCCATGCCGACGAGGTTCGAGCGGTGGATGCGCTCGAAACTCTGCGCGACGACGGCGCGGACGCCGAGCAGTTTGGTGCCCTTGGCGGCCCAGTCGCGCGACGATCCCGTGCCGTATTCGCGGCCCGCGAAGATCACCAGGGGGACGCCCTCCTGCTTGTAGAGCATGGCGGCGTCGTAGATCGGCAGTTCCTCGCCCGAAGGGTAGTGCCGCGTGACGCCGCCCTCGGTGCCGGGCAGCATCTGGTTCTTGAGGCGGATGTTGGCGAAGGTGCCGCGCATCATCACCTCGTGGTTGCCGCGTCGCGTGCCGTACTGGTTGAAGTCCTGCGGCCGCACCTGATGTTCCATCAGGTAGCGCCCGGCCGGCGAAGCGGCCTTGATGGACCCCGCGGGGGAGATGTGGTCGGTGGTGATCGAATCGAGGAGCAGCGCCAGAACACGCGCCTCGACCACATTGGTCACCGCGGCGGGCCGCTTCGTCATGCCTTCGAAGTAAGGCGGGTTCTGCACATAGGTCGAGGCCATGCTCCAGTGGAAGGTCTTACCGCCCTCGACCTCGATGCCGCGCCAGTTGTCGTCGCCAGCGAAGACGTTGGCGTAGCGATCGGCGAAGATCGCCTTGGTGAGCGAATGCCGGCGCATGTCGGACACCTCCGTGATGGAGGGCCAGATGTCACGCAGGTAGACGGGGCCGTCGGTCCCCTGCCCCAACGGCTCGGTCGCGAGGTCGACCTCGAGCGAGCCCGCCAGCGCATAAGCGACGACGAGCGGCGGGGAAGCCAGGTAGTTCGCCTTGACGTCGGGGTTGACGCGGCCCTCGAAGTTGCGATTGCCGGAAATCACCGCCGCCGCCACGATGTCGTTGTCGCTGATGCTCTTCGAGATGTCGGGCGGCAGGGGACCGGAATTGCCGATGCAGGTCATGCAGCCGTAGCCGGTGAGGTTGAAGCCCAGCGCGTCGAGATCGGTCTGCAGGCCGGTGACCTGGAGATATTCCCCCACCACCTGCGAACCCGGGGACAGCGAGGTCTTGACCCAAGGCTTCACCTTGAG
>CAXSEU010000014.1:1397-5111 GCA_964236485.1 uncultured Lichenihabitans sp.
CCGCACCCATCATCACGTTGGGGTTCGAGGTGTTGGTGCACGAGGTGATGGCCGCGATGACGACATCGCCGTGGCCTAGGTCGAAATCGCTGTTGTCGACCGGAAAACGCTCATCCGGCTCATCGACCTTGTATTCCCGGGTCAGGGCCGCCTGGAAGGCGACGCTGGCGCTCTCGAGGGTGACGCGATCCTGCGGGCGCTTCGGCCCGGCCAGCGAGGGGACGACCTCGCCGAGGTCGAGTTCGATAAGGTCGGTGAACGCCGGCTCGGAGGCGCTGTCGCGGAACATGCCCTGCGCAACCGCATAGGCTTTGACGAGGGCGATCCTGGCTTCGTCCCGGTTGGTCACCTCGAGATAATCGATGGTCTCGCCGTCGATGGGAAAGAACCCGCAGGTGGCGCCGTACTCGGGCGCCATGTTGGAAATCGTCGAGCGATCCGCCAGCGACAAGCCGTCGAGGCCGGGGCCGTAGAATTCGACGAACTTGTTGACGACGCCGAGCTTGCGCAGCATCTGCGTGACCGTCAGCACGAGATCGGTCGCGGTCCGCCCCTCCTTCAGCCTGCCCGTGAGCTTGAAGCCGACGATCTGCGGCAGCAGCATGGAGAGCGGCTGACCCAGCATCACGGCCTCGGCCTCGATGCCGCCGACGCCCCACCCCAGGACCGCCAGCGCATTGACCATGGTCGTGTGCGAGTCGGTGCCGACCAGGGTATCGGGATAGGCCACCTCGACGGTCTTCCCGTCCGCCTCTTCGGTCCGGGTCCAAATCGTCTGGGCGAGATATTCGAGGTTGACCTGGTGGCAGATGCCGGTTCCCGGCGGAACGACGCGAAAATTGCCGAACGCCCCCTGCCCCCAGCGCAAGAAGCGGTAGCGCTCGCCGTTGCGCTCGTATTCCAGAGCCACGTTGTCCCCGAAGGCTTTTGGGGTACCGAACTCGTCGACGATCACCGAATGGTCGATGACGAGGTCGACGGGCACCAGCGGGTTGATCTTGTCGAGATCGCCGCCGAGCTTCTGCATGGCGTCCCGCATGGCCGCGAGGTCCACCACCGCCGGCACGCCGGTGAAATCCTGCATCAGCACGCGGGCCGGGCGGAAGGCGATCTCCCGCTCGTCCCTGCCCCGGCTGGTCAGCCATTCGGCGACCGACAGGATGTCGCTCTTCGTGACGCTGCGCCCGTCCTCGTGCCGCAGAAGGTTCTCGAGCAGGACCTTCATCGAGAACGGCAGCCTGCCGATGCCCTCGAGCCCGTTCCTCTCCGCATCCGGCAGCGAGAAATAATCGTAGGTGGCCGAACCGACGTCGAGCTTGCGGCGGCACCCAAAGGAATCGAGCGAGGACATGATTCTTCCTTCAAGGGCGATGGCAGGTTGGGTCGGGTCGAATATAGATAGTCGGACGGCGCAGGGCTACCGGCGACGTGTCCCGGGTCGCGGTCGAGGCGGTGAAATTTGGCTCTGACGCTCACCGTCACCGACCTTGCGGCGGAGCGTGGCGGGCGCCCGGTCTTCTCGGGCGTGTCTTTCAGGCTCGTGGCGGGCGAGTCCTTGTCGGTCGTCGGTCCCAACGGCGCCGGCAAGTCGACCCTGCTGCGGGCGCTGGCCGGCCTGCTGCGCCCGACCGCCGGACACGTGAGGCTCGATCCCCCGCACGCGGCCGACGAGGACCGGCCCGTGCGGGAGCGGGCCCATTACCTCGGCCATGCCGATGCCCTGAAGGGCGGCCTCACGGCGCATGAAAACCTCGCCTTCGCGGTCGCGACGGCGGGCGATCCCCTGCTGTCTCCCGAGGAAAGCTTGCACCGCTTCGGCCTGTCGCATGCCGCGCTTCTCCAAACCGCCTACCTGTCGGCGGGCCAGAGGCGCCGCGGCGCGCTGGCACGCCTCGCGGCGTCGTACCGCCCCCTCTGGCTGCTCGACGAACCCGCAACCGCGCTCGACCTGGCCGCGCAAAAAGTCCTGGCCGCCGTGATGCGGCAGCACCTCGATACCGGCGGCCTGATCGTGGCCGCCACACACGCGCCGCTGGGTCTCGCGGGGGCACGGGAATTGCGCCTGGGGCCGCCCCCTCCGGACGCGCCATGATCCGTGTTCTCCTGGCGGTCGTCCGGCGCGACCTCCTGCTGGCGCGGCGGACCGGAGGGGGCGGCGCCACCGGCGTCGTGTTCTTCCTCTGCCTCGTCACCGTGGTTCCCTTCGCGGTCGGACCCGACCTCAATCTCCTCAGTCGCATCGGTCCCGCGATCCTGTGGATCGCCGCCCTGCTCTCGACGCTGCTGGGGCTCGACCGCCTGTTCGGGGCAGATGCCGAGGACGGCTCGCTCGATCTGATCCGCACCGGCGCGGCGCCGCTCGAACTCGTCGTACTGGCCAAATGCCTCGCCCATTGGTGCGTCACCGGCCTGCCGCTGGTGATCGTCTCGCCGCTGTTCGGGCTGATGCTGGCACTTGACGGACCGGGCCTAGCGGGTGTCGCGGCCAGTCTCCTCGTCGGCACGCCCGCCCTCACCTGCCTCGGCGCCATCGGCGCCGCATTGACCGTGTCGGTGCGGCGCGGCGGGCTGCTGTTGTCGGTGATCGTCATGCCGATGGCGATTCCCGTGCTGATCTTCGGCGTCGCGGCGGCCGTTGCGGCAAGCGGCGGCACGGTGCCGTTCCGCCTTCCCTTCACGGTTCTCTGCGGTCTCAGCCTCCTGGCCGCCGCCGGTGCTCCCTTCGCGGCCGCCGCCGCTCTGCGCCTTGCGGCGGATTAGCGCGCCGGATGTACCCGATCATCGCGGCGCGACCTCGGCCGCGAGCCGATAGAGCGTCCACGTGAGACCTGAAAGCGGGGAGGCAAGGTAACGCGCATCACGCTCATACTCGGCTCGACAGGCCGCCGGGCCGAGTATGAGCGCGAGAGGGGCTTCCGCATCTGCCGTGGAACTCTCGATCAGCCACTCGGGTCTGGGATCGGTGCAGGCCTTGAGGTCTCGCGGCGTTGCCACGAAGTCCCGCCCGGGCGCCAGATGATCGACCACCATGCGGGTGGCGAAGGGTACGTTGCTGGCATAGGTCGTCCGCCCCTGCGAGGCCATATGGACCAGTGCCGAGCTGTATTCGCCGCGCCCATCCACGAGCAGGCTCTCGAGCGGCCAGACCTGGCCGGCGAGGACGCCGGCAAGAAGCACCGCGCCGGCCCAGCGCCAGGCCCCCGCGCGATGCCAGAGCCGGCCGAACGCGTCCCCCATACAGAGGAGCAACACCACGCCTGAGGCCAGGAAGTAGCGCGGATATTCGAGGTTGGGTAATCTCGCGGCCAACATGAGACCGGGCAGGATCAGGCAGGCCGCGGCGAGGAGCGTCTGCCGCTCTTTCCTCAAGAGACCGCACCGCCCAGCCAGCCATGCACCCGTGCCGACGATGCCGAGGGTGACCCATTCGGGAGCGGGACGCGGCAGTCCGGCCATGAATCGAAGCAGATCGCCGTAGCTGGTCAGGAAATGCGCAAGGCTGAAAGGCTTGGCCCCGCCCATCGTGAAGCCGTCACGAACCAGGATGCCGGCTGCCAGGGCCGCGCCGGCTGGCAAGAGCAGGAGCGCGGACGGCCAGAACAGCCACGCGAGGTCTTTGGCGACCGCGATCGGACTGCGATCGAAGCGGCAGAAGCTCCTCGTCGCCGCGACGACCAGCATCGCCAGAGCGGACAGCATGGTGAGGTGGGACAG
>CAXSEU010000014.1:5121-13895 GCA_964236485.1 uncultured Lichenihabitans sp.
TGCCGAAGCCCATCGCGGCGGCGAGGATCCATCGCTGGCGATTGGCGCCGGGTCGAGCTTCAGGGAGCCGCGAGGCGACCGCCTGTTCGAACGCATCCACCGCGAGAAGGATCGCAAGAACAAGGCCGGCGTAACCTCTCGCCTCGGAGCCGTAATTGACCAGAGGAAAGCTCGATGCCGTCAGCAGCCCCGTGGCGAGCGCCGTCACAGGATCGCGGCGCAGGCCGATACGTGCGGCGACGAGGACCGACAGCGTTCCGAGCAGCACGGCCGGGAGCCGGTAGACGATGGCGGCCCGATCCGGACCGACCGCGTAGAGCCAGAGCGAATTCAGGAAATGGTTGTTGTCATGCGAGATGCCCCAAAACACCTCGCCGGCCGAGCCGAGCGGCGCCACGAGGTTCAAGGACCAGATTTCGTCGAGCCAGAGCTCGCCGCGCGCCGCCAGCAGGACCGAGGTGAGCGCGACCGAAAAGCCGCGAGACAAGGGTTCGGCCCGCGCCTGCGCCTGGGCGGTCGGCGTGGGCAGGATCACACCTCCGGGCGCGATCTGCCCCATCCCCGCCTCCATTTCCCGCCACCTTACCTCGTCTTTCATTGCGGAACCGTTCATGCGGCAACGCGCGCTTGATCGAGGCCCGCACGGCCCCCCTTATGGTCGGTCCGCAAACGGGCTAGAAACGATCCCCATGTATGTTCTCGCCAATCCCCGGAACTTCGAACGGTTTTCCGGGCTCATCCTGCCCTGGGTCGGTGGCCTCGCGCTGGTTAGCCTGCTCGTCGGGCTCGTCCTCGCGTTCCAGGCGCCGGCGGACTACCAGCAGGGCGAGACCGTCAAGATCATGTTCATCCACGTGCCGGCCGCCTGGGTTTCGACCATGGCCTATTGCGTGATGGCGGCGTCGGCGCTCGGCACGCTGGTCTGGCGCCATCCCCTGGCGGAGGCGGGCCAAAAGGCCGCAGCCCCGCTCGGCGCAGCCTTCACGTTCATCTGCCTCGTCACGGGATCGTTATGGGGCAAGCCGATGTGGGGCACCTACTGGGTCTGGGACGCCCGGCTGACCTCGGTGCTGGTGCTGTTCATCACCTATCTCGGCCTCTTGGCCCTGTGGCACACCATCGAGGAACCGGGCCGGGCCGCGCGGGCGGCGTCGGTGCTGACCCTGGTCGGCTGCATCAATATCCCGATCGTGAAGTTTTCGGTCGACTGGTGGAACACGCTGCACCAACCCGCCTCGGTCTTCCGCGCGGGCGGCCCCACCATCGATCCTTCCATGCTGATCCCGCTGCTCGTCATGGCGATGAGCTTCACGCTGATCTTCGCGACGCTCCACCTTCTTTCCATCCGCAATGAAATCCTGCGCCGCCGGGTGCGCCGGCTTCTCCTGGCCAGCGCCACCGAGCCGCCGTCCCGGGCGACGTTCACCGCCGTGGAGCTTCGATCATGAACGATGTCCCGCACCTCGGCTTCATCGTCGCGGCCTATGCGGTGACGGCCGCCGTCCTCGTGGCCATGACCGCCGCCGTGATCCTCGATGGCCGCGCGCAGCGCCGGCTCCTGGCGCGGCTCGAAGGCCGCGGCCCGCGACGCGACACCGGGCGGCGGCGGGGGGAGGGCTGACCCATGACCTCGACCGATCTGCCGGCACCGGGACAGACCGGAGCCCCTCGCCGCCTGCTGCTCACCCTGCCCCTCATCGTCTTCTTCGCGCTCGCGGCGCTGCTGCTGCTGCGCCTCGGTGCCGGCGATCCGTCCCTTATACCCTCGGCCCTGATCGGCCATCCGGTCCCGGGCTTCGCGCTGGAGGACCTGCCGGGCCGCGCATCGGGCGTTCCCGGGGGCCTCAAGGACGCGGATCTTCGCTCAGGCCACGCGACGCTCGTCAACGTCTTCGCCTCGTGGTGCGCCGAATGCCACGATGAGCACGGCTTGCTCATGGAGATGGCCCGGGACCCGAAACTCAAGGGTCGCGGGATCGCGCTGGATGGCATCGTGTACAAGGACAAGGCGGAGGACGCGCGGCGCTACCTCGGGCAGAAGGGTGATCCTTACGGGCGCGTCGGCAACGACGATTCAGGCCGCACCGGCATCGACTTCGGTGTCTACGGCGTACCCGAGACCTTCGTGATCAAGGGGGATAACACGATCGCCTTCAAACTGATCGGCCCAATCACCCCGACGAACATGGGAACGCTCCTCGGCGAGATCGACAAGGCGTCGAGATGACCCTTCCCGCGCGCAAGGACGTTGGCCCATGAGAACCCCCGGTCCGGATCATCCGATCACCGTCGCACCTCAGCCGGGCCGCCTGCGTGTCAGCCGCCACGGCGTCGCGCTGGCCGACACCACCAAAGCCTTGATGCTGCGGGAAGCGGCCTATCCCGCCGTCCTCTACGTGCCTCGCGAGGACTCCGACATGACGCTTTTGCAAGCGACCCGGCGCCACTCTCACTGTCCCTACAAGGGGGATGCGAGCTACTTCACCATCCTGGTGGACGGCACGGCGGCGGAGAATGCCGTCTGGTCCTATGAGGAGCCTTACCCGGCGGTACGCGAAATCGCCGGCCATCTGGCCTTCTATCCCCAGGAGGTGACGTTCGAGACGCTGTGAGCCGGTGCGCCCGCGAAATCCGGCCGCGCGGAGCTATATCCCGCCACCCGGTCCGATGAAGGCGATGCGAACCATGTTGGTCGCACCGGGGGAGCCGAACGGCACGCCGGCCACTATGATGATCCGCTCCCCGACTGCCGCGAAACCTTCGCTGAAGCTGTTCTGACAGGCCCGCTCGGCCATGTCGTCGACGTTGCGGGCATCCTCCGTCACCACGGCGTGGATACCCCAGACCAGCGCCAGCCGCCGCGCCGTGTCGGTGGAGGCGGTCAGGGCCATGATCGGCGTGCGGGGTCTCTCGCGGGCGATGCGGATGCCCGTCACGCCCGACGACTTCCAGGCCACCACCGCCTTGAAGTCGAGCGTCTCGGCGACGTCCCGTGTCGCGTAGGCGATGGCGTCGGCGCCGGTCGGCTCCGGGTCCGTGCGCTGCGAGGCGATGATGACCGGATGCAGGGGATCGCCCTCCACCTCCTCGGCGATGCGGTTCATGGTCGACACCGCCTCGATGGGGAACTGGCCGGAAGCGCTCTCGGCCGACAGCATCACGGCATCCGCGCCCTCGAAGACAGCAGTCGCGACATCCGACACCTCGGCCCGGGTGGGCACCGGCGAGGTGATCATCGATTCAAGCATCTGGGTCGCGACCACGACGGGCTTGCCGAGGCGTCGGGCGCTCCGGGTGATGCGTTTTTGCAGCCCCGGCACCTTTTCCAGAGGGAGCTCGACACCGAGATCGCCCCTCGCCACCATCAGCGCATCGGATATCTCGATGATCTCGTCGAGCCGCGCGATGGCCTGCGGCTTCTCGATCTTGGCCATGACCAGCGCCCGGCCGCGCGCGATCTTCTTCACCTCGGCGACGTCGTCGGCCCGCTGCACGAAGGAGACGGCGATCCAGTCGACGCCCTCGTTGAGGGCGGCATCGAGGTCCGAGCGGTCCTTCGGCGTCATGGCCGCCACCGGGATTTCGGTGTCCGGCAGGCTGACGCCCTTGCGGTTCGAGACGCGCCCCCCGACCACCACGGTGGTGACGGCGCGGGTCTCGTCGGCCTCGGTGACGCGCAGTTTCACCTTGCCGTCGTCGATCAGCATCACATGCCCGGCCCGCAAGGCCCGCAAGATCTCGGGATGCGGCAAGTGGACCCGGTCGCGGTCCCCCGGCGTCGGGTCGGCGTCGAGCACGAAGGTCGCGTCCCTGGGGAGGTCGACCCCGACATCGGCGAACTGGCCGACGCGCAGCTTCGGCCCCTGAAGATCCAGCAGAATGCCGATGGGACGGCCGAACTCGGCCTCGAGCGAGCGTATCATGCGGATGCGTTCGCGCATCGCGTCATGCGAGGCGTGGCTCATGTTGATGCGGAAGACATCGGCACCGGCGATGAAGAGCTTCGCCAGCATCTCCCGATCCGCCGAGGCGGGGCCAAGCGTCGCCACTATCTTGACGCGGCGCATACGTCTCATGGTGATTTCCTTCGCATCGGGTGACGCCGGCCCGGGCGGCACTTGCCGTCGACGAACGGGGTTTCATCAGCCATCAGGGCGCAGCGCGACCGCTGCCTACCCTTGAAGTCCGGTTGAGGCCAAATAGCAATCCCGGTCCGAGGGATTGCCCGGGGAGGCTCAGTGCGCCGGGCCGGGCTTGGCCGGATCGGTCATCTGAACGGTCCAGTTCTTGGCATCCTTGCCGGTGTCCACTTCGAAGAACCCGGTTCGATCGTAGCCGCGCACGAAGCAGTCCTGCCGGCCGTCCACCTTGAACTCGCGGTCCCGTGTGCACATGAAGGCTTTGCCCTTCCATTCACCGCCGGCTTCGTCCATCCCGTAGACGTAGTAATACTGCGCCGCGAGCGGTCCCCGCAGCAGGGTCTCGCAACCATTGGCCTTGAGGTTCCACCACCCTTCGGTCACCCAGGCCTGGCCATCCGTATAGGCCAGCGCGATCGAAATGCGGCTCGCCGTGTTGTTGCAGAGCCTGAAATCGGCCTTGGCCAAGGTCGGCCAGACGAGGCTCGAGGCGAGGAGCAGGAGAGGCGAAAGACGCATGGGGGGATCCGAAGCTGCGATTCGTCGTGTCGAGCGTCATACGCTTTCCAGACGGCGGCAAGAAGGTGGCGCCGATCACGTGCCCTCGGGCTCGCGGGGACGGGCGGTCCAGATGCCGCCGACGATGACGATGCCGCCCAGGGCCTGCACCGGGGTGACGGGTTCGCCCAGCACCACCCAGGCGACCAGCGCCGCCACGATCGCTTCGAGGAAGATGACCAGCGAGGAAAACACCGCGGGCAGCCTGCCGAGCGCGACGGAGAGCAGGCCCTGGCCGCCGACGTGGCTGATCAGCGCCAACGCCAGCAGGATCGCCCAGCCGGTCAGGGAACGCGGCAGCAGATGCGGTTCGAACAACAGGGCGACGATGAAAAGGGCAAGCGTGGTGATCACACTGAGCTCGAACGTCACGCGTGCGGCGGAACCCTTGTCGCGCGCCGCGTCCACGGCGAGGAAATAGAGGCCGAAGAAGACGCCGGTGGCGATCCCCAAGGCGTCGCCGAGCGCGCGTTCCGGATCGAAGGCGAAACTCTGCGACACCAGCAGGCCGCCGCCGGCGATGCAGCAGGCGAGGCCGACGAGCACCGGCCGGCCGACGCGCCGGCCGAGGATCAGCCATCCGAAGAGGACGACCCAAAGCGGCGCCATGGTGGCGAAGAAGGTGGCGTTGGCCACCGTCGTCTTCATGACCGAAAGGTGCCAGAAGAACAGGTCCCCCGTGAAGGCCAAGCCGGCCAGAACGGTGGCGCGGGAGAAGCGCTTGGGCGAGCCCCCTCGGGCGGACGACTCCGCCTGCCGCATCCACAGCCAGAGAACCGGCAGCGCGAGAGCCACGCGCCAGAAGGCGCTGGCAAAGGGCCCCACGTCGGCAAGCCGCACCAAGGTCGGCGAGACGCTCATCGCCATGGCGGCGCCCGCCAGGGCGACGTAGGCCGGCCACAGCCTCGTCGCCGGAGCAAGGGCCGGTGCGCTGCGGGACGGCGTCAGATCGGCAACGAGCGGCACGACGGGAACGGGATCTGAGCGCATGGCGACGGAGGGGACCTGAACGACGGAGGGAGCAACGGCGCCGGCCTTTCCGGCCTGTCCCTGGCACTTGCGGGGGGCGATGATTATGATGACGGGTGACACTGCATAGGCCGAACTGATGTCTGCGAGCAATCCCGATCCCGACGCCCAGGGCCTCCGGTGCGGCGTGGAACACGCCGTCCGGGAGATCGCGGGGCGGCTCGACGCGGGCGTGCTGCTGCTTTGCGACCACGCCTCGAACGCCCTGCCGGCGCGCTATGGCCGGCTTGGCCTCGCGCCCGCGGAGTTCGAACGCCACATCGCCTTCGACATCGGCGCCGCGACGGCGACCGAGGCCATGGCGGCGGCGCTCGATGCGCCGGCTCTCCTGACCACCTATTCGCGGCTGCTGATCGACCCGAACCGGGGCGCCGAGGACCCGACCCTGGTGATGCGGCTTTCGGACGGCGCCATCGTGCCGGGCAACGCCCGGCTCGACGCGGCCGAGATCGACGCGCGAAGGCGCCGCTACTGGCAGCCTTACCACGACACCATCGAGGCGCGCCTCGCCGGCATGCGGGCGAGCGGCGTCGTGCCCGCGATCGTCTCCATGCATTCCTTCACGCCCGTGATGAAGGGCGTGCCCCGGCCGTGGTTCGTCGGCCTCCTCTGGGACAACGACCCTCGCCTGTCGCGGCCGCTCCTCGCGGCCCTTGCGGCCGAGCCCGACCTGCAGCCTGCGGCCGAGAAGGTCGGCGACAACGAACCCTACGACGGCGCCCTGCCGGGCGACACGATCGACATGCACGCGACCCGCCACGGCCTCGCCAATGTGCTCATCGAGGTGCGCCAGGATCTCATGGCCGATGCGGCCGGGGCGCGGGCCTGGGGGGACCGGCTGGCCCGGTTGCTCCGACCCATCCTGCGGCGGCCCGAGCTTCACCAGGTGGAGATCCATCCGGCCCGCACCGGAGCGGGCCGCCGGTTGCTCGAGTTCTGAAGGACAACGCGATGGATCTCGATCAAGCCACCCGGACCGAACTCGAAGCGGCGGTGTTCCGCCGGCTCGTCGCCCATCTTAAGTCCCGGACCGACGTACAGAACATCGACCTCATGAACCTTGCCGGCTTCTGCCGGAACTGCCTCGGCAACTGGTTCGCGGAAGCCGCCGGGGCGCGCGGCCTCCAGGTCAGCCGGGACGAAGGCCGCGAGGAAGTCTACGGCATGCCCTATGCCGAATGGAAAGCCTCGCACCAGCGCCCAGCCTCGGACCAGGCCCGGAAGGATTTCGCCGCCGGGGCGAAAGAGCATTCATAAGCTGAGCGTCGATGCGTCACCAGCGTTCCGCCAAAGCCCGGTCGAGCTCGGGGTTGGCGGCCGCCACCGAGGCTCGCGCCACGCCGTAGGCGTCGAGGATGGTCGCAAGCCCGATGCCGAATACCGTGCCTGCCTGTTCGAGGCCACGAAGCGACACGTCGCTGAAGATCGTTCTGACATGGGAGGGAAGACCACCCTTGCCCTGCAGGATGGCCGCGATGACCTCGGATGTGATCGGCACCCGGCTGGCGTTGCCGACGGCATTCACGATGGTCTGCAGCTCCGGCGCCGGGGTCGACGCGGAATGAACGTGATCGCGGCTCATCTGGCGCCCGGTGCGGCCTCTCCCGCTGAAACGAGAGCCGCGATGAACCGGGCGACCATAGACTCGGCATGCGGTCTTCCGGTTTCGGTCATCAGGATTTCGCTGGTCAGTTCCCGCGGTTCGACGCCGGCCAGCGCCGAGAGACGTCTCACCAGGGCCGGATGCACGCTGCGCGTCGCTCGGATCGCCTTCGAGGCAGCGGCCGGATCGAGCGCCAGCGCGCACGACATGTCGAAAACATCGCGAGGCTTGAAGCTTTCGGCACGATACAGCATTTTTTTAGCCAGAATTTCGGAGGTCGCGTCGAGGGCGACGCAACGCCCCTCGAAGTCCAGCGTTCCCAAGGACTCGCCCGGGATCACGGTGCCGGCGACGATGATGTCGATATCCCCGGCATCGAGCGTAAGCTTGAGGCTGTTCGCCTGCTCCTGGTAAGCGTCGGCCTCCCGCGACGCCACCTCGTTGAGGCGCGGCGAGATGAAGCCAAGGGCCTGGGCATCATCGATGAAGACGTCGATGTCCTTGCTGACCCGATGGTCGAAACGAAACATCAAGACCGTGCCGCCACCAAGCCGGAAGTCCAGAGCCCCGTAGCCATTGGACTTGAGGCTGTCGATGACCCGAAGGGCGGGCCGCAGGAGGTCACGCCAGGTGTCTCGATCCGGGAGCGTTCTCATCGTTCGGGCGCCTCACCTCGACAGCCTCCCCCGGATGCCTGAAGATCTCGGCGCGGGATTGTTCAGCCCGCCCGCGCCGCAGCCGCATAGTCCTCGATCAGCATGCGGGACATGTTGCCGGGCAAGAACCGGTAAGGGCCGATCTCCGCCACGGGCGTCACCTCGGCGCCGGTTCCGCAGATGAAGCACTCGTTGAAGCGGCTCATCTCCTCCGGCATGATCCGGCGCTCGACCACCTCGATGCCGCGCGCCCGGGCGAGGTCGATGACGGTGCCGCGCGTGATGCCCGCGAGGAAGCAGTCGGCGATCGGCGTATGCAGCGCGCCATCCTGGGTGAAGAACACATTGGCTCCGGTGCATTCGGCGACGCGCCCTTGCCAGTCGAGCATCAGCGCGTCGGCATAACCCTTGCGCTCGGCCTTGTGCTTGGAGACGGTGCAGATCATGTAGAGCCCGGCCGCCTTCGAATGACAGGGCGCCGTCAGCGGATCGGGCCGCCGATAGTCCGCGATATCGAGGCGGATCCCCTTCATCTTCTGCTCGACGTCGAACATGCTGGGCCATTGCCAGGCCGCGACGGCGACATGGACCATGGCGTTCTGCGCCGCCACGGCCATCATCTCGCTGCCGCGCCAGGCCACGGGCCGCACATAGACGTCGCCGATGCCGTTGGCCTTCACCACATCGGCTTTGGCCTCGAGAATTTCGGCGACCGAATAGGGGATCTCGAAGTCGAGGAGTTCCGCCGAGGTCTTGAAGCGCCTCGAATGCCGCTCGGATTCGAAGATG
>CAXSEU010000014.1:13905-17025 GCA_964236485.1 uncultured Lichenihabitans sp.
GTCGTAGGCCCGCTCGCCCTCGAACACGGCCGAGCCGTAGTGAAGCCCATGGCTGAGGACGTGAAGCTTGGCCTCGGCCCAAGGGATCAGCCCCCCATCCATCCAGATGAAACCTTCACGCTGGTCGAAAGGCAGGATCGACATGCTAGGCTCCGTGGAACAGATCCCAAGGCCGGGGCTACGGCCGGACATTGCCGACGGGAGGGCGATCGAAACCGCCGAGGCCGGAAGTCGCCGCGCCGCGCCGACCTTGACGATTATTCAGGAGGGTGAGATATGTCAATAGTGCTGACCAAAAAGGACGTCGCTTGGCCGGGCAGATCGACGCGGTGAAGCACGCGGGCGCATCGACCGACGAGTCGACGGACGAGCATGCCCCCATGTTCGACCTGATCGAGCTGTTGTTTTTCGCCTATCGTGATTTCGTCGGCGATGCGGATCGTCTGCTCGAGGCCTACAGGTTTGGCCGGGCGCATCATCGCGTCCTGCACTTCGTGCACCGCCACCCGGGCTTGACCGTGGCGGAACTGCTCGACATCCTCAAGATCACCAAACAGAGCCTCAATCGCGTGATGAAGGATCTTCTCGACGGCGGGTTCGTGGAGGTTCGGGCCGGCGTTCGCGATCGCCGCCGCCGCCTCCTCTCGCCCACCGCCGAAGGTCATCGGCTGGCGCTAGATCTCGCGCGCCTGCAATCCGAGCGGTTTCGGCGCACCCTCGAACATCTCCCCGCCGCAACCCGCACCCATGCGGTGGATTTCCTGCTCGGAATGATCGATCCCGACGAGCGAGCCAGGGTGGTGGATCTGGTCTGGCGCGATGGCTCGGCCGAGCCCCAACGGCGGATCATGCCATGAGCGACGCTCGATCCGGGCCCGCCATGCCCCTCTCGCTCCCGGACGACGCTGCCCACATCCTGCTCGTCGACGACGATCGTCGCATCCGCGATCTGCTGTCGCGCTTCCTGCAACGCAACCGCCACCGCGTCACCGTCGCCGGCACGGCGGCGGAAGCCTACGCACATCTGAAGAGCTTTGCCTTCGACCTCCTCATCCTCGACGTCATGATGCCGGGCGAGAGCGGCGTCGACTTCGCCGGGACGCTGCGCAAGACCTCCGACGTCCCGATCCTCATGCTTACCGCGCTGAGCGACGTGGACAATCGCGTAAGGGGGCTCGAGGTCGGGGCGGACGACTACCTCGGCAGGCCCTACGAGCCGCGCGAACTGCTGCTGCGCATCGCCTCGCTCCTGCGCCGGGCGGTGCCGCGCGCCGCCAGGCTGGACGCCGTGACCCTGCGCTTCGGGCCGTTTTCCTTCTCGGCGGAGCGCGGGGAACTGCGCCGGGACGACGAGGCGGTCCGGCTGACCGAACGCGAGCGCGAGATGCTGCAGTTGCTGGCCGCGACACCGGGCGCCACGGTCTCCCGCGACGCTCTCGGGAGCATGGTTCCGGGCAGCAGCGAGCGGACCGTGGACGTTCAGGTGAACCGCCTGCGCCGCAAGATCGAGATCGATCCGGGCAATCCGGCCTACCTGCAAACCGTTCGGGGGATCGGCTATCGGCTTCTTGTCGACACCTAGGGGCGGACGCCGCCGCGCCGCCCTGTCGGCCTTTTCGGTCATCAATCCGCGCCTGTGGTGGGTGCGGGCCATGCGGGCCATTGCCGACCGGCTGCCGAAACGGCTCTATTCCCGCGCGCTGCTGATCCTCGTCATTCCCATGGTGATCCTGCAATGCGTGATCGCCTATTTCTTCATGGAGCGGCACTGGCAGTCCGTGACGTTCCGGCTGTCGCAGGCGCTGGTGCAGGACATCGCTTCGCTGATCGACCTCTACAGGACCCTGCCGGCTGGCAAGGACGACGCCATCCTCGAACGCGTCGCGTCGAACCGACTCGGGCTCGACGTCGATTTCCTGCCCAAGCAGACCCTGCCTCCAGCGCTGCCAAAACCCTTCTTCGTGCTGCTGGACCGCTCGCTCTCGAACGAAATCCGCAAGCAGATCGGCCTGCCGTTCTGGATCGACACCGTTGGACGATCGAGCTTCATCGAGGTGCGGGTCCAGCTCGACGACGCGGTCATGCGGGTCATCGCGCGGCGCAGCGCCGCCTATGCGTCCAATTCGTACATTTTCATCCTCTGGATGGTCGGCACCTCATCGGTGCTGCTGGCGGTCGCGGTGCTGTTCTTGCGCAACCAGATCCGGCCGATCCTTCGGCTCGCGGCGGCCGCCGAGGACCTCGGCAAGGGCCGCTTCCTCGACTATCGCCCGAGCGGCGCCCAAGAGGTGCGGCGCGCCGGCTACGCGTTCCTGGAGATGAAGCGGCGCATCGAGCGGTCGGTCGAGCAGCGCACCACCATGCTGAACGGGGTCAGCCACGACCTGCGCACCATCCTGACGCGGTTCAAGCTCTCGCTGGAACTGCTGGAGGATGGGGCAGACCGCAACGCCATGGACAAGGACATCGACGAGATGGGCCGCATGCTCGAGGCCTATCTGGCCTTCGCGCGTGGGGACGGCGGCGAAGCCTCCGCCATGACCGACCTGCGCGGCCTGCTCGAAGAGCTGAAATCGGACGCCGAGCGGCACGGTCACGCGACGCAGATCGAGGTATCGGGCGAGATGGCCGTGATCGTGCGGCCCGACGCCTTCAAACGGTGCCTCGCGAATCTCGTCGGCAACGCCCAGCGCTTCGGCCGCACGATCCAGCTCAAGGCCCAGCGCGAGCAGCGCTTCTGCATCGTGCATGTCGAGGACGACGGGCCCGGCATTCCGCCCGAGCGGCGCGAGGACGTGTTCAGGCCCTTCTACAGGCTCGACGCCTCGCGCAACCAGGACGAGGGCGGCACCGGGTTGGGCCTCGCCATCGCGCGGGATATCGCCCGCTCGCACGGCGGGGATATTCAATTGGGAGACAGCCCCTTGGGGGGCCTTCGCGCGACGGTGCGGATCCCCGTATGACGCCAAGGGGCGGCGTAGCGTCTCCAGGTTCTTCGGGCCTTCGACCAGGTGCACCAGACTATCCCGTCCATACGGCTGCCGGGCACGACGGCGCGCCGCCGTTCGTCGGAGAGTGATAGCGACCGGGCTACTTGAGGCCAATCGGGATCGGCAGACC
>CAXSEU010000015.1:0-10944 GCA_964236485.1 uncultured Lichenihabitans sp.
CCCGGTAGCCTTCCGCCTCGAGCGTCAGGGACACGGAGGTCAGAATGTTGCGGTCGTCATCTACGAGGGCTATCGCCGGCATAACGGGCTTTCTGTTCCGAGCGCCGGGGGAGGGAAACCGGCGCGCTGAGCCTCAGAGCTGCAGCGTTGCGGATCATAATAGGCTGAAATGTGACGCGACGCGAGCTTCGGCTTGACAGTAGCCGGAAAACATCAGTTTGGCGCCGGCTGGTCAGGGATCGCGGCTTGCGGTAGCGCTGCACGGGACGGTGTCACGCGGGGAGGATGGTCCATGGCTTCGGATGGCGATCTCGAACGGCTTCGCCGGAAATACGGCGGCGCCTCGGGCGGTGTGATCCACGATCCCGACTTCGCCCGGGTCGGAGCGACGCAGTTCAAGGGCGACAGTCGCCTCTGGCCCTTCATGAACCCCGCGACGTTCCTCGGCGCGCCGTTCCGTCCCGATGCCCCGGGGCTGCCGGATTTCGGCGGCCTCGACGTGGCGCTGATCGGCGTTCCCATGGACCTCGGCGTCACCAACCGGGCCGGCGCCCGGCTCGGGCCGCGCGCGGTTCGGGCGGTCGAGCGGATCGGCCCCTACGAACACGTGCTCCGCCGCGCCCCGATGACCGATGCCCGCGTGGCGGACGTCGGCGACGTTCCGATGCGGTCGCGCTTCTCGCTCGCGGAATGCCACGCCGATATCGAGAGCTTCTACCACGCGGTCGTGAAGGCGGGCGTCGTGCCGCTTTCGGTCGGGGGAGACCATTCCGTCACGGGATCGATCCTGAAAGCCGTCGGGGCGGCGGCCCCGGTCGGCTTGGTCCACCTCGACGCGCATTGCGACACGTCGGGCCTTTACGAAGGATCGAAGTTCCACCATGGCGCGCCGTTTCGCGAGGCCGTCCTGGCCGGCGTGCTCGATCCTCGCCGCACGGTTCAGATCGGCATCCGGGGCGGCGCCGAATATCTATGGGAATTCTCCTACGACAGCGGCATGACGGTGATCCATGCCGAAGAGGTGGCCCGGATGGGCATCGACGCCGTAGTGGCCAAGGCCCGGGAGGTGGTCGGCGCGGGCCCCACCTATGTCACCTTCGACGTCGACAGCCTCGACCCGGCTTTCGCGCCCGGCACAGGCACTCCCGAAGTGGGCGGCCTGACGCCGCGCGAGGCTCTGGCGATCCTGCGAGGCCTCGATGGTCTCGACCTCGTGGGTGCCGACGTGGTCGAGGTGGCGCCCTCATACGACGCCACCACCAATACCGCGCATTGCGCCGCGCAGATGCTCTTCACCCTGCTGACCCTTGCGGTCGGCGCCATTGGTCGGCGTGCGAGCGCCAGCCGATAGTCGAAGGCCATCTTGCAAATCCGGTCCTCATGCTTTCGACACGCCGGCGGCGGCTCGGGACGAGGAGACACAGTTCGCGAAAGGATTGTCAGACCTTGCCGTGCTTGCACTTGTTCATGAAGGTCTTGCGCGGCTTGCCGTGCAGGTTCTGCTGATCGGCCTGGCTCGAACAGGCGATGGACTGGGCGGTCCGGGGCTTCGCCATCATCTTGCCCGGCGGGGCGACCGGCGCCGCAGGCGCCGTCGCGGACTGAGACCACGCGGCGTTGCCCGAAAGGCAAAGCGCCAGGGCGGCACACATGAGGAAAGGCGTCTTGAACATCGGCAGGCTCCTCGGGCACAGGCTTGCTTGAACGTCCTGCGTCGCCTCAGTCTGTGCTAAGTCTGCGCCCCTTGTCCAGAGTCGTGTGCTCGAGCCCGATGCCAAACCGTGGAGATCCGGGGTAGTGGGTCCGTTTGATTTATGCGGCTCAGATTTTTCCGAGCTAGTTCGACGCCCGGCCTGTCACCCTGACGCTTCGGACGTCGTCGGATGGGAATGTCCGACCCGTTCGCCCTCTACCGGTATTAAGTAGCAGTGTTATTAAGCCCTATCTACCTGGGAAAGCTCGTGTTTTATAGCATTGGCGGGATACCGGATCCCCAGATCGTCCATACCCTCCGCACCAAGCGGGAGGAGATCGAATCCGCGCGCAAGGCCTATGAAGCCAGAGCCCGAGCAATGGCGCAGAGACCTAGCGCATGTAAATGCCACGCTGGCGCTGGACGCGGTCGGGGATGCTGAGCCTTCCGAGATCCGGGCCTGTATGGACACAAGCCGGCTATTAGGCGCGGCGAGCTGTTAGGGCTATGTAGGCGACGCTGGCCGAACATGGCCCTCAAGACACGCGAGAACTCGCGAGGCGGGTTACCGAGGGCAAGGGGCTGGGCGCCGCCGGTCCGGTTTTCAAGAAGGCGTGGCCTATCGGATCGTTCAGGCCCTCACGGTTCATTGGAAGCGCGGCGGGCTTGGATCCGAGGGACTTCGGGACGGGGTGAGGGTATGGCGACTGGCAAAGGCTACATTCAAACGCGGGTCGGGGTACGACCCAGTAGCCAAACGCTATTGCTTGATGGCGAGAGGCAATGCACATTGACGAAATCACGGAGCGAATGAGCGCGGCGTGTTTATTGTGTGAACTAAGCTCACATCTGTGACTAGGAAAAATGTAGACATTTTCAAGATTAAGGACAACGTCATGACAGATGTTCTTGACCAAGACCCGGCTTCCGGCACAGTTCCGTATCGAACCATCGAGTATTATAATGACGGAAGTCAACCTCTAGGCACTGTGACTGAAGTTATCGGCGGGAGCAATTCGCGTGGAATTTCCCGTCAAGAGTTTCTCGTAATCGACCCGCGTCTGACAGACAATGCCGCTTCGACATTTGGTGATTTTGGAACCGCAGCGAGAAACTATTCGGCCGGCATTGCTCGGAGCGCCGACTCAAACAGCCCTGTTTCCTCGGCTAGAGATTACACTTTAGGCCACTTAGGTCAATTTACCGCGGCGGTAAATGAGCTTGCTAGCGATCCGACTATATCGGCAATAGCACATCACGAAGCGGCATTTGGTTTGTCTCCGGCTCAGGTGCTTGGCCAAGTGATCAGGAGCGGAGTTGGCGCTGGCACCGTGCTGGATGCATCCGAGGTTGCTGGTGCGGTCGGTCTAAATTCGGGCGCTGGTGTGATTTCGTCTGAGGTCGGCGCATTGTCGCTTGTGCTTGGTGCCATATCGCAGGATTACGCGAACATAACTGGAGGTCAGTTCGCTGCAGCTCATACCGAGCACAACATATCCCAAGCTTTTACAGCGTTCGCTGATCGTGGTATTCAACACCACTCATGAACACTCGATCTGGCCTTGCGAACAGAACAGCTGCTTCGGTCCGTAATGCAGTGCCGAAGCACCGCTGGTAAGGCCGCAGCCGAGGAAAAGGCCGTAACCTCGGACCGCAAGGCGGGTGTGAGCCACAGCGCCGGGATGAGATCCTGACGAGATTTGCCGCAGAAGGCAAGGAGACTCGGCCGCATCGATTGGAAATCGCTGCGTGCAACGAAGCTGCCGCGCCAACGCCGCGTCACAACGATGCGCTTTCAGATGCGCGCCAGTCGCGGGCGTTTTCTGAACAAGATTCGTAGCAGGGTGACTTCATGGCAGACAATCGCTTCGACGACAAAGGTCCAATGCGAGCCGTGTCTTGGGTATGGTGGCGTTTCGTCGGATGAGCGCCATGCTCCGTCACGCGATTTTGATCGTCTTTTGCTTCCTTGCGTCGGGCACCCTCACGGAGGCCAAGACCCTGCCGCGCGCGGAAGAACCCACCGGGTCGAAGGGCTGCGAATGGGCGGGGCCGGGCTTTGCCAAGCTCGAAGGCAGCGACACCTGCGTCAGGGTGGGGGGCAACATGCGGGCCGATTTTTCAGCCAGTCGAAAGACCGGCGGCGCGTTCACGCCCTGGAAATAGCCGGAAAGCCGTCCGGACCACGTGCTGCTTCGCCGAAGCTCAGTAGGCGCAGCGCGAAAAGACCGGGTCGACGCTGCCCCCCCACGGCCCCGCATAAAGATCCAGGAGGTCCTCGGCCTCGGTGCGGCCCCGCTCGACGATGCGATCCAGCGGCTCCAGGAACCGGCTTTCGGTCACACCCTCGGGGTTGCGCCGGTTGCGCCGTTCGAGCCCGCCGCGCGCGATCGCCAGCACATCGCGCGACACATCCCGCAAGTCCCGCTTGTTCACCGTCGCCTTGAGGCCCAGCCGTGGCACCGCGTCGCGCAAGTCCTGTCGCGCCGCGACGTCCCAGGGGCGAACGAGATCCCAGGCCGCGTCGAGTGCGGCGTCGTCATAGAGCAGCCCCACGAACAGCGCGCCCAGCGCCGTGATCATCGGCTTGCCGCCGACATCGGCACCCCGCATCTCGAGGTAGCGCTTGAGACGGACCTCCGGGAAGATCGTCGAGAGATGGTTGGTCCAGTCGGCCATGGTCGCCCGCTCGCCCGGCAGAGCCGGCAGATCGCCGGTCAGGAGATCGCGGAAGCTCATGCCGGTGACGTCGTGGTAGACGGGACCGCGCTTGACGAAATACATGGGCACGTCGAGGGCGTAATCGACATAGCGGTCGAATCCCATGCCGGGCTCGAACGCGAAGGACAGCATGCCCGAGCGTGCCCTGTCGGTGTCCAGCCAGACATGGGAGCGCGCCGACAGGAACCCGTTCGGGCGACCTTCCGAGAAGGGCGAGTTGGCGAACAGGGCGGCCGCGAGCGGCTGGAGCGCCACCGAGACGCGCAGCTTGCGGACCATGTCGGATTCACTGGCATAATCGAGGTTGACCTGCACGGTCGATGTCCGGAACATCATGTCGAGACCGCGGGTGCCCACCTTGGGCATGTAGTTCGCCATGATGCGGTACCGCCCCTTGGGCATCACCGGCGTTTCGGCAAGGCTCCATTTCGGGCTCGACCCCAGACCCAGGAAGCCGATGTCGAGCGGCCCGGCCACGAGCTGCAATCGGGCGAAATGCTCCTCGATCTCGGCATGGGTCTGATGCAGGGTGGCGAGGGGGGCGCCGCTGAGTTCGAACTGGCCGCCCGGTTCGAGCGAAATGGCGCCGCCCGCCCGGTCGTTGGCAAGCCCGATGGGGCGGTCGTCCTCCAGGATGGCCTCCCAGCCGAGCGCCTGCCGCATGCCGTCGAGGAGCGCCCTGACGCCGCCGTCCCGTGCACCCGGGCCATCATAGGGGACGGGAGCCAGATCGGATCTGTAGAAGGGGAATTTCTCGTGTTCCGTGCCGATCCTGAACGCGCTCGCGGGTTTGTTGCCTTGTTCGAACCAGGCGACCAGTTCGTCCCGGGATGTGATCGGGGTCGTGTCGGTTATGTCGCGCGCCATGCTGTTCGTTCGTGCCGATCCCCGGCCGCAGGGTCCGGAAGGTAAAGCGCGGGCCGCTCGGCCGCGAACGCTAGATAGGCGGACCCGGGACGACGTGCAACGATCGAACAGCCCCGCTCCTGGCAACCAAAGGCGCGGGTAGGCGTTTTGCCGACATCGTCAAGCGCGGCGACGGGCGTCTGCGGGCGAAACAGCGACGGAGATTGAGATGACTCCCATGAAGAAGATCCTTGCCCTGGCCTGTATGGCCTCCATGCTCGGCATGGGTGTCGCGGTGGCGCAGACCGATCCTGCCGTGCCGGAGGGTGGAGACGCGGCGGCGGCTCCGGCGACCGCAGCTCCTGCGGGCGATGCCATGTCGTCCAAGAAGATGATGACCAAGAAACACATGTCGAAGAAGATGAGCAAGAAAAAGGGCATGTCGAAGAGCATGTAACGCGAAGCCATCGATGCACAGCCCCGGCCTTACCTGCGCCGGGGTTGTCAGTGCGGGTTAATCCTTTTTCCTGGGGGCCCGCACGAAGAATTAAGTCCTGGATGCTACCGATACGTCGGAACAGAGGCGCTGGGACATGAACTGCTTTCGACGGTTTCTCCACGACACCAGCGGTGCGACCTCGATCGAATACGCCTTGATCGCCGCAGGCGTCTCCATCGTGATCCTCGCGGCGGTCACCCGCATCGGCACCAGCATTCAGCAGAAATTCTATAATCAGGTCAGCAACGGGCTGAACTGAGTTACGCCGGCACTCACGGGGATGCGTGGCCCCCCAGATTTTCGAGGCTCGAGACGCATTCCCGGCCGCACGGCGCTCTCCGGCAACCGCGAGACCCGCGAGGACTGCGGCGCCGACGGCGATGGTGTTGCAGCTTGAATAGAGCGCCCCGTACGTCTTGCCCAGACCCTCGAGCGCGGAGGTCGCGGCTTCCCGCCACGTGCGGAACGACCGCCCGAGTGCGAGCGAACTGGGAAGGTTTCATGGACGGCGTCGCGGCTCGAGGTCACCCAGACAGCCGTTCCCGCCGGACCACCCAGGCCGGCCGCGTGATTCGACATGGGTCATGATCACAAGGCCGAGATCGGCGGTGTCGATCCGTTCTACCAGTATCGGCGTCGGCTCGCGGATCACCGTGGCCTCCACCCGAGGCTTGGATGGTGAAAACCGCGCCAGGATCTCGGGGAGATAGCGGTCGGCGTGGTCGTCCGGCACCCGAGCCTCGCCCGGGAGGCTCGATCCGGCCGCCGCGCGACCGTCCGTGAGGAGATGCGCCGGGCCATGATGGTCGGTGACGGCGTGCGCGGCACCGAGGCCAGATCGACCGGCGGGCCGCCTGAGCCCTGGTCGACACCCCGTTTCAGGGTTCCGACTCGCGCGCGACCGGCCGAGCCGGCCCCAGCCGAGCGGACAGGCGTGCGACGACCGCGTAGGCGCTCGTCAAGGCCGCGATCCCGAAGATCGCCGCGCCGGCGCTGACGCCGAGTTGGGCTCCCGGGATGCCGCCCCAGGCGGCCCCCAGGGTGACGAACGGCACCGTGCCCAGACTGGCGCGGCCCCAGTTGAAGACCATCGCCAGGGTCGGGAAGCCGAGGTTGTTGAAGGCCGCGTTGGCGACGAAGAGCAGGCCGATGAAGACCCAGGCCGACACTCCGAACCTGCAGAAGAAGCCGAGGTAGGCGGCGGTTTCGGCATTGGCGTGGAAGAGCGCGGCGATCAGCGGCCAGGTCACGGCTAGGAGGGCCCAGGTCGCGAGGCTGTAGAGCGCCGTCACCAGGAAGCAGTTAGTCAGCGTGTGGCGCACCCGGTCGAAGCGGGACGCCCCGAGATTCTGTCCGATGATGGGGCCGATCGCGCCCGTGAGGGCGAAGACCACGGCGAAGGCCACATAGACGATGCGGTCGATCATGGCGCTGGCCGCCACGGCGGCATCGCCAAAGCCGGCGTAGACGTGCAAGGCGTAGCCGTTGCCGACCGGCGTCGCCAGATTGGTCATGATGGCCGGTACGGCGACCCGCATCAGGGAGGCGGAATCCCGCATCGCGGCGCGCGCGTCGGGACGCGCCACGAGGTGGTGCACCCGCACGGCCCCGTGGTAGCCGACGGCCAGGAAGACCATCCGCGATACCACGGTCGAAATGGCGGCGCCGTAGATGCCGAACCCGAGGCCGAAGATCAGCAGCGGATCGATGGCGGCGGTGACCAAGGCGCCGGCGAGCGTGACATACATGGATCTGCGGGCATCGCCGACCGCCCGCAGGATGCCGGACAGCGCCATGCCGAGCCCGAAGATCATGTTGCCGGGCGCCGTGATCATCAGGTAGTTGTGGGCGATGTCGAGGGTGTCCCCCCGTGCGCCGAAAAGATGCAGCACCGGGGCCGCGAAGAGCAGGACGAGGGCGGTCATCAGCCCTCCCGCGAGCGCCACATGAACGAGGCCGGACGAAGCGACCCGCGCCGCCCCTGGCGCGGTCCCCCGAGCCCAGCGCCCGTGACACGGCCGCCGTGACGGCGATCGACAGGCCGATGTTGACCGCGATGGGGAACATCGTCACCTGGGTGGCGAATCCCACGGCAGCCTTCAGTTCCGTGCGTCCGAGCCAGGACACGTAGAGCAGGGACAGGAGGTCCACGGCAAAGATCGACAGCGTGCCGACCGCGCCGGTCGCGGTCATGACCAGCGTATGCCGCAGGATCGAACCTTGGGTGAACTTCGGCGGCGGAACGGGCGTGTCGCCGAGGGCCGCCGGCAGGGCGCCGGATCGCGCCGGCCCGTCTGCCGTCCTCGAAGCTTCGGGCTTGACGAACAGGTTCATCTCGGCGCCGCACCCGCCGCGTGGTGCGGGGGACGACCGCCGAGCCCGGGCCTCGTCCGAAGGCGGATTGACGTCATATGGCCCCTCGGGGAAAACGGGTCTCGGTGCGCCCCGGGGAACGGCTTCGTTGCAGCGTGAGCGCCGGCGTGGGCCCCGAGGCGGGCGGCTTGACCCTCGTCACGGCTTCCCCCACAACGCCGAATACACAGTTCGGAACCTTGCGATGACCAAACCGCCGCTGCGAATCCTGCTCTGCGCCCCGCGTGGCTTCTGCGCCGGCGTCATCAGGGCGATCGATGCCGTCGAGCAGGCGCTCCATCTCTACGGGCCGCCGGTTTATGTACGCCATGAGATCGTACATAACAAATACGTGGTCGAGTCGCTGAAGAAGAAAGGCGCGATCTTCGTCGAGGAGCTCGACGAGATACCCGTTACGACCGCACCGGTGATCTTCTCGGCTCACGGCGTACCCAAAGCCATCCCCATGGAGGCGTCCGCACGCAATCTCTTTGCCATCGACGCCACCTGTCCGCTGGTAACCAAGGTGCACCGGGAGGCCGAGCTTCATCATCGCCGCGGCCACAAGATCATTCTCGTCGGTCATGCGGGCCACCCGGAGGTGGTCGGGACGCTCGGCCAATTGCCCGAAGGGGCGGTCGTGCTGGTCGAGAATGTCGGCGACGTACATCGCCTGGCCAACGCCGCGGACGCTGATTTCCTCGCAAAGCCGCTGGCCTTCGTGACGCAGACCACGCTTTCGGTCGACGATACCCAGGGCATCGTGGAAACCCTCAAGATGCGCTTTCCGGACATCGCGGGTCCTCACCGCGAAGACATCTGCTACGCCACCACCAACCGCCAGGAGGCGGTGAAGCGGATCGCCCCGACGGTCGACGCCATGCTGGTCGTCGGGTCCGCCAATTCGTCGAATTCCCAGCGCCTGAAGGAAGTGTCGGAACGCGCGGGGTGCCGCAATAGCCAGCTGGTGCTGCGCGCCGGCGACATCGATTGGACGCCGCTCGACGCGATCCGCACCATCGGCATCACGGCCGGCGCCTCGGCGCCCGAGGTGCTGGTGGAGGAGATCATCGACGCCTTCGCGGAGCGCTACGAGATCGACGTCGAGACGGTGGCGACCGTCACCGAGACCATGTTCTTCCCGCTGCCGCGCGAATTGCGGGAGACGGTGCGGGAGGCCCGAACCACCGCTGTTTGAGCCCGCGAAGCCGCGTCGGCACGACCACGGAAACCTTGGCGCCCGATGGCCGTCTACACCACCGTCACCGCCGCCGAACTCGAGGACTTCCTGGCCGGGTATGACCTTGGGGCCCTGCGCTCGTGCAAAGGCATCGCCGAAGGGGTGGAGAACTCGAACTTCCTGCTGCAGACCGAGCGCGGCCGCTTCATCCTGACGCTCTACGAGAAGCGGGTCGCGGCGGACGACCTGCCATTCTTTCTGGCCCTGATGGAGCACCTCGTGCGGCGGGGCATCACCTGTCCGCAGCCGATCAAGAACCGGGAAGGCGCCTTGCTCGGGCGGCTGGCGGGCCGGCCCGCGGCGCTGTCGACGTTCCTGGACGGCGTCTGCGTCACGGGGCCGACGCCGCTCCATTGCGCGCAGCTCGGACAGGCTATGGCGGGGCTGCACCGGGCGGGCGCCGATTTCCCCCTGCGGCGGCCGAACGCCCTCTCGCTCGGCGCGTGGCCGGCCCTGTTCGCGGCCGCGGGTCCGGCCGCCGACGCGGTCTCGCCCGGGCTCATCGCGGAGATCGCCGTCGAACTGGAGGTTCTCGAACGCCGCTGGCCCAAGGGGTTGCCGGCAGGCGTCATCCACGCCGATCTCTTCACCGACAACGTATTCTTTCTCGGAGACCGGCTGTCCGGGCTGATCGATTTCTATTTCGCCTGCACGGATTTCTTCGCCTACGACCTCTCGATCGGCCTCAACGCCTGGTGTTTCGACCACGCCGACAGGTTCGATCCCGAGCGTGGCCGGGCGCTGCTCGACGGCTATCGCGCGACGCGCCCGCTGACGCCGGAGGAGATCGAGAACCTCCCGGTGCTGGCGCGCGGGGCCGCCCTGCGCTTCATGCTGACCCGCCTCGTGGATTGGCTCAACGTGCCCGAGGGCGCTTTGGTCAAACCCAAGAACCCGCTCGAATATCTCAACAAGCTGCGCTTCCACCGCACCGTGGGCAGCGCGGGGGATTATGGATGGCAATGAGCGAGGCGATCTCGATCTGGACCGACGGCGCCTGCTCGGGCAACCCGGGCCCAGGGGGCTGGGGCGCGGTGTTGCGCGCGGGGGAGCACGAGAAGGAGCTGTTCGGCGGCGACCCGGCCACCACCAACAACCGCATGGAACTGACGGCCGCCATCATGGCGCTCGGAGCCCTGAAGCGGCTCAGCGACGTCGACATTTACACCGACTCGCAATATGTGCGTGGCGGCGTCACGGGCTGGATGGTCGGCTGGAAGCGAAACGGCTGGCGCACTGCCGACAAGAAACCGGTGAAGAACATCGAGCTTTGGCAGCAGCTCGACGCCGCGACCGCGCTCCACACGGTGCGCTGGCATTGGGTGAAGGGTCACGCCGGCCATCCCGAGAACGAAAAGGCCGATGAACTCGCTCGCCGAGGCATGGCGCCGTTCCAGAAGCGCGGGAGCGCAAAGGTCGCCCTGGGCCGATTGCCTCGGTCGGGCGGCTGAGCGGCGAAGGGTTACGGTCTCGTCCGAGGGCGCGGCGAGAACGACCCGCTCGCCGGTTTCCTAGGCGATGCCCGGCCCAGCTGCCAATACCAACAAACAAACAACAAAACTCCTTGACGTTCTGTTCACTCCACTCACTATT
>CAXSEU010000015.1:10954-16959 GCA_964236485.1 uncultured Lichenihabitans sp.
GCCGATGCCAGCGGGCGAGCAGCAGGATCGCAACCGAGAAGAGGCCGGCCGTCATGCCGATCCAGACGCCCGCCGCCCTCATGTGGAACCCGAAGGCCAGCACGGCCCCGACCGGAAGCCCGATCCCCCAATAGCCCACCGCCGCGATGATCATCGGCACGCGTGTGTCTTGGAGGCCCCGCAACATGCCTGCCGCTACGACCTGTGCGCCGTCGGCGATCTGGAACAGGCCGGCGATCCCGAGCAGGACCACCGCGATTTCCTGCACGGCCGCGATCCCTGGGGAACCCGTGTCGAGGAAGAGGCCGATGATGAAGCGCGGCTGCGCGATGAGGAGGGCGGACGATAGGGTCATGGTGGAGACCCCCAGGGCCAGTGCCGTCCACCCGGCACGAACCACGGCGGCATGGTCCCTGGCGCCTGCCGCGCGGCCGACCCGCACGGCCGCCGCCTGGGCAACGCCCAGGGGCACCATGAAGGTGAGGCTCGCGACCTGCAGCGCGATGGCATGAGCCGCGAGCGATGCGGCGTCGAACCGCCCGACCATGGCCGCCGCCGTGGCGAACATGCCGGCCTCCAGGATCAGGCTGACGCCGATCGGCAGCCCCAAGCGCCAGAACGCCCCGAACCCTGCGAGGGGCGGCCGCCACAGCCCCTTGAAGATGTGCAACCGACGAAATTGCGGTTCCGTCACCGTGACCGCGCAGAGCGCCGCGACCATGAAGACGTTGGACAGCAGGGTGGCGAGACCCGATCCGGAGAGACCAAGGGCGGGGGCGCCGCCGTTGCCGAAGATCAGCAACCAATTCAGACCCGCGTTGAGCACCACGGCCGCGGCCCCGATGACGACCGCCCATCGGGGCCGCTCGAGCGCCGCGAACAGCGAGCGCAGGACCAGATAGGCGAGGAACGGCAGGATGGACCACTGAAGGATATGGAGATAGGCGGCGGCGGCGATCGCGAGACGCGGTTCCTGGCCCAGGGCGACGAAGATCGGGCCGCTGTTCCACAGGACCATCCAGGTCGGGCCGGCCACGATGGCGACACCCCAAATCCCCTGCTGGACGATGCGTCGGACGGCGGGACCTTCGGTCTGGCTTCGGCCGACCTCGCGGGCGATCAGCGAGGCCACGGCCGACGAGGCGCCGATGCCGAACAGCAGGAACAGGCTGTAGAAGGCTATTCCCAGCATGGCGGCCGCCAATGCGTCCGGGCCGACCCGTCCGACCATAGCGACGTTGGTCAGGTTCATGGACATTTCGATGGCGTTAGTGAGGATCAGCGGCCAACTCAGCGCCAGACAGGCGCGGATCTCGGCGGGCCAGGGCGCGGCCGCTTGCGATCGGGGCAGAACGGATGTCATCCCGCTTCATATGGCGCGTCGGGGCCTCTGAACAGCCCGTTCAGCCGAACGCGGCGGCAACCCTTCGCTCAGCCGCGGACCCGGACTTTCTGCGGATCGAAATGCGGGAAGGCAGCGATCCGCGCGCCCAGCCGCTTCTGATGGCCGTCGAGTTTGCCGACCTCGATGGCGCCTCCTACGGCAGCGTGAGCCACGTCGACGCGAGCCAGCCCGATGGTCTTCTTCAGGATGGGCGAGCGCGTCGCACTGGTGACGACCCCGACCTCGGCACGGCCCACAAAGAGCGGATCGCCGTGGCCGATGGTCTCGTTGCCCTCGAGATCGAGGCCCACGAGCTTGCGCGACGGGTTCGCCTTGCGCCGCAGGAGCGCGTCGCGTCCGACATAATCCACGTCCTTGGCCGCAACCGTGAACCCGATGCCGGCCTCGAACGGGTCGGTGCCGGCGTCGAAATCATGATGGGCGAAGACGAGACCGGCCTCGATCCGCAGCATGTCGAGTGCGTCGAGCCCGAGCGGGGTCACGCCCAAGGGGTTGCCGGCTTCCATGATCGCGTCCCAGACGGCGGGCGCGTCCTTGGGATGGCACCAGACCTCGTAGCCGAGTTCGCCCGTGTACCCGGTGCGCGACACGATCACCGAGGGACCACCGGGCTGGCCGAGGCGCCCGATGGTGAACCGGAACCATTTGAGTTCGGCGATCGACGGCTGGTTGGGGGGTGTCCAGATGACGTCGAGCAGCAAGGCCCGGCTCTTCGGCCCCTGGACGGCGAGGTTATGGAGCTGGTCGGTGGAGGATTTCACGAAAGCCTTGAGGCCCCATTCCGCCGCCTTCTGCCGCAGCCAGACCCCGGTGAAGTCGTCGCCCGCGACGACGCGGAAATTGTCGGGGCCGAGCCGCATTACGGTGGCGTCGTCGATCATCCCGCCATGATCGTAGCAGAGTGCGGTATAGACCACCTGACCGACCGAGAGCCTGGCCATGTCGCGCGTGACGGCGCGCTGCAGAAGCCGCTCGGCGTCCGGTCCCACGACCTCGAACTTGCGCAGTGCCGAGAGATCCATCACCGCGACGGCCTCGCGGCACGCCCAGTATTCCTCGACGGCGCCTCGCCCGGTGAAGCTGGTCGGCAGCCAGAAGCCGCGGTAATCGACGAAATTGCGCGTCAACGCCTGAAGGCGCGGATGGAAGGCGGTTTCGCGCGTCAGGCGCGGCTCGGCGTCGGGCGTCATGCGGAGGGCCGATCCCTTGGAGAAATGCTCGCCTCCGTCGTAGACCCGCACATGGATGTCGGTGGGCTCCCAGCCGTTGGCCGGGTCGATATCGTCGGCGCAGGAGGAGGAGGCGCAGACGAGGTCGGTCAAGGCCCGCAACAGGACGTAGTCGCCGGGCCGCGACCAGGGTTCGTCCGAGGTGAGGGCGTTCGAAGGTCCGATGGCCGTATTGTAGAAGAAGTTGATGGCGGGCCAGCCCTTGCGGGACGCCACATCGAACGGCTTCAGCACGGCGTTGAAATTGTCCGAACAGTTCGGGTGGCCCGGATAGCCGGCATCCTCGTAATATTTCGCCGTGCAGGCGAGCGCGAACGTGTCGTGCCGGCCCACGGTGTCGCGTACGACCTCGATCAGCGGCCGCATGTCTTCGTCATAATACTTCGAGTGGAGACCGGGACCGGGATAGGCAGAACCCATCAGGGTGCGGGTCGTCGTGGCGTCAAGCCCCTTTTCGATGCCCTCGGCGAGCCGCGCCGCATCGAAGGCGAGGAAGTCCGAACATTGCTGGCCCTCGACGTCGATGATCTGGATGTAGTCGCCCGCCCGGACCCGGTAGGCGCGCGCCTCCGCGGCCGGCACGCGGAGGTCCAGCGAGGCATCGGCTAAGGGCGTCGGCAGCACAGGTTCTCCCGCGGCGGAGCGCTCGACTTCGAGTTCCAGGTCCGTGGGTGGGGTTTGCTCCTCGGGCGCCATGTCGGCGCCGGGCGCCGCGACGACCACGAGCGCGTCGGCGGGCGCCGTCCAGGCGAAGGAAGTGCCGGGAGCATGGTCGCGATCCAGCGCGCGATAGGGTCTCTCATCCAGGGCGGAGGGTCCGATCGGCCGCAAAGCCCGCAGGGTCGCGGCCGTGGCCTCATCGGACTGCAGGAGCCAAGAGGAGAGGCTTGAACCCTCCGCAGAGCGCACCAAGCCGAGCGTCGTTGCCTCATCGGCCGAAAGCCCCAGCACGAAAAGCTCGGCCGGTTGCAGCCCCTCGGGGTCGGTCACCCGCAGGCGGTTCCCGCGCTTCAGCGACACGGCCGAGACGGCACCGCCCCGCACGATCGACCGCTCGGGCAGTCGCATACGTGTCGATGCCGGCGGGAGCGCGAAAGGTTGGTTCATGGCATCATTCTTCCCGACCGTGCCGACATGCGCTTACGCTTATCGCTTCGCCAGAAGCCGCCACTTATTGACCGCCACCAGTGCCCATATGGCCTCGACGACGCCGATCGGCCAGGCACCCTGAAGGAAACCATAGAGCGAACTCAGCCCGCACGACAGCGCGAAAGCCAAGGTCACCCAGGCGCCCCGGCTCTCGAAGGCATAGCACAGCAGCATGGCGGTGACGGACGCGAGGCCGAAGAGCGTCAGCGCATCCATGCGGCCACGGCGGCCCTACGAGGTCGCCGCCTCCGGGGTTTTGAGGAACGTCCCCAACGAGTCGTCGAGGGCTTTCAGCCAGACGGTGTGATGGCTCGGCGACATGGTCCCGGTCAGGGTCGAGGGATAGGCGCGGTCGCGATAGGTGAGGATGCCCTCGACCTTGTGATGCTCCCATTCCTTGAAGAGTTCGGCGACTCGGTCGACGTCGAGCTCCGGATAATCCGTCGCCTCGAGCAGGTCGCGCACGTATTCGGTCTGAAAATCGATCGCCTGGAACGGGTTTTCCAGCGTCTCCTCTCGGGCCCGCCACGCCTTGATGTCGGCCGCCATGGCCTCGGGCGAGGGCAGCGCGATCCGACCCATGATGACATCGCGGGCGTACCAGGCCTGGGCGTCGAACATGTTGAAGGTGTAATACTGGTCCTGCATGCCGATGTAGATCAGCTTCGGGTTGGTCTCCCAGATAATGCCCTTGTAGAGCCCGAGCGGGTAGAGGCGGTTGTTGGTCTTCAGCCGCAAATCATCGGGCAGGAACGGGAAGTGGTGCTTGTAGCCGGTGCAGAGCACGACGGCATCGACGTCCCGGCTGGAGCCGTCCTTGAAATGGGCCGTGCGGCCCGCCATCCGGGTCAGCAGCGGGACTTCGGAAAAGCCTTGCGGCCAGTCGAAACCCATCGGCTTCGTGCGGTAACTGAAGGTGACCGAGGCAGCGCCGTATTTGTGGCACTGCACGCCGATGTCCTCGGCCGAATAGCTGGCGCCGATGATGAGCAGGTGCTTGCCCTTGAACTCGTCGGCGCTGCGAAAATCGTGCGCGTGCATCACGCGGCCGGGGAACCGGTCCAGCCCTTCGAAGAAGGGCACGTTGGGGGTCGAGAAATGCCCGGTCGCGACCACGACGTAATCGAAGGTCTCGGCTACCGTCCGGTCCTCGACGAGATCCTTGACCGTGACGGTGAAGCGCTTCGTCGCTTCGTCGAAGGCGACGTGGCGTACCGCGTGGCAGAACTTCATGTATTTGCGCACGTCGCTGCGCTCGACCCGGCCGGCGATATAGTCGTGCAGCACGGCGCGAGGCGGGTAGGACGGGATGGCGCGACCGAAATGCTCCTCGAAGCTGTAGTCGGCGAATTCCAGGCATTCCTTCGGCCCGTTGGACCAGAGATAGCGGTACATGCTGCCATGCACCGGCTCGCCAAACTCATCGAGGCCGGTGCGCCAGGTGTAGTTCCAGAGGCCGCCCCAATTGTCCTGCTTTTCGTAGCAGACGATCTCCGGGATCTCGGCCCCGAGCCGGCGGGCGGCTTCGAAGGCCCGAAGCTGCGCGAGGCCGCTGGGACCGGCACCGACGATTGCAACCCGCATGATCCGCCTTCCTGAGACGCCCGCCGCACGGTCGGGCTGCCGACGATGGTGTCACGGGCCTTGCGGTTCGCCAAGGCCTCGGAACGCGATCAGATCCTGAAGATGCAGTTCGAGACGAGCAGCACCACAAGGCCGCCCGCGAGCGTGAGATAGGGCAGCATGCCGGCCTTGTTGCCCCGAAGGTCGGCGTGTTTCAGCCCAAGGTCGTCCAGCATGGCGTCGGGGAAACGACCTCCGTCCTGGACGTAATGGCGATAGCAGAACACCGGAACGATAAGGGCCGCCGTGATGAGGCCGGCCCAGAGCGCCAGGGGGTTCCAGGTCTTGGCTCCCGCTCCCATGAAGACGACGTTGACGAAGGAAAAGATCGCCCCGAGCCCCAGCAGCCAGCTCGGCGCCCGCCAGGGGCGCCTGATATGGCCGTTGTCGATCCGGTGGATCCAGCCCGCGTTGAGATTGAGGAAGTTGAAGATGATGTAGCCGCAGTTCGAGACCGCCAGGATGAAGAAGAAGCTCGTGGCATCCGCCGAGGCGATCGACAGCACGACGAGGTTGAAGACGAGGTCGGTCCACATCGCGCGGGTCGGTGCGCCATGATCGTTGACGTGGTTGAGATAGCGCGGCAGCCAGCCATCCAC
>CAXSEU010000016.1:0-4330 GCA_964236485.1 uncultured Lichenihabitans sp.
GAGGCGTGAAGCGATCTCGCGCACCCGTTCCACCGTGGTGCCGAACTTCTCGGCGAGCCGCAGGTCGAGGAAGGTACGGCCGGGCAGGACCTCGACGAGGGTCTTGACGACGCCGCCCATCCGCGTCGCCATGCCGCCCGCGAGAACGACGGCCGCGATCTCGCCCGGGATTGGACCGAGGTCGTCCTGCTCGGCAACCAGGCCGGCCAGGACACGCTGGCGGACCCCTACGACGGCAACCCGGCCGTCGCGCCGGGCTGGATCGTGCAGGAGTTGAGCACGCGGTTCTTCCATCTTCCGGGGGATATCGTCCTGACGCTCGGCGAGGGCATCCACCAAGGCAAGGGCACGCGCCGGTTCGTCGCGCAAGGAGACCGGCTCAACGCCTATGCCCGCCACGAGGCCGTGCCCGTGGGCAAGGGCATCGTCATCCACTATCTCTATGATGCCACGGATCCGAGAAACCCCCATCGGCTGCTCGCATCCGACGGTGCCCTCCTGCCGACGCGGAGCTATGCGGCGATCATCTTCCGCGACGAAATCTACGACGTCAGGGTGCACTACTTCTGGATGCGCGAGGCGCCGATCTACGGCATCTCCTTCGGGGCACGGAACATTTCGGTCCACATCGAACTGCCCGACGACTACCCGCTGGTTCCCGACGCCTACCGGCAGTTCCTGCGCCGGGCCGACGATCTGCAGGAGCGGATCGCCGCGCTGGATTTCGCCGCGCTGGCGATGGAACACCGCCCGCCGTGGCTGCTGAAGCTGCTGGAGAGTTTCGCTCCCGACTCCAAGCATATCGAGGGCGTGCGCGACGAGATGTACCTGCTGTTCAAGTCGCTCGGCGTGCTTCGGCGCTGGTGGCCCAAGGACAGCGAGGAAGCGCTCGCCAAGAAGGGCGGGCGAGGGCTGGGCGAGGGGCACGGGGCCGACACCGTCTATTACGAGGCCGCGCCCGAGATCATCGCCCTCCACGATTCCGCCGATGCGGCGCACCGCGGGCTGAAGGACAACGCGGCGCGGTTCTACCCCGAGACGCACCAGCTCTTCGTCAACGCGGACTACACCGCCTTTCGATCCCTCAAGACCAAGCTGGAGCAGGAATTCGCGACCGCCGACGACCAGGAGGCCGTCCGCGGCATCGTCCAGGTCGCGGTCGAACAAACGCTGATCCGGCAGATCGCACGCAAAGTCGCATTCGGCCTCGCCAAGCGGGACGTCTGGCAGGATTGGCAGATCGACGCCGCCCTCTCTAGCTTCAGCCTGACGCTGGCGGCCGACGACGAGCCGGAAAACATCGGCGTCGCCCGACGAGCCGCCACGGCGAGGCTGGACGCCGAGGCCATGACGTCGCCACTTCGGACCGAAGGCGGCACGGAGGCACCGACCGCGGCTGACGCGTCAGAGAGCCTGTAAGGCCCGAGGAGCCGGCACCTACCCGCAGACCATCTGGAACAGGGCGGTGCGCAGGGGGGGTCCGTAATCCGACTGACGGAAATAAGCCGCCTGCGGCAGGGCGTCGACGTCGAGCGCGATCTCATTGTTGCGCGGCAGGGGATGCAGGATCTTGGCGCCCGGCTTCATGCGCCGGGCGGTCGCGAGATCGAGCACGAACCGGTCCTTGACACGGTCGAACATCGCCGCATCGGGGAACCACTCTTTCTGCGGCCGGGTCATGTAGAGGATGTCGGCGGCGGGAACGAGATCCTCCCAGTCCTCGGTCTCCGTATAGGTCACGCCGTGGCGCTCGAGGTACGCGACGATGTCGCCCCTGACGCGGAGTTCCGGCACCGACACGAAATGGATCCGCGTGCCCGGATATTTGGCGATCAGATAGGCCAGCGAGCGGACCGTGCGGCTGTAGCGACAGTCTCCCACGAAGGCGATCTCGACATCGTCGGTGCGGCCGAGTTCGCGCCGGATGGCGTAGAGGTCGAGAACGGCCTGCGTCGGGTGCTGCTCGGCCCCGCAGCCGGCGTTGAAGACCGGGACGCGCCAGTCGAGCCGCCGCAGGTTGGTGTCGACGACATGCGCGGCGGCGTCGTCGTGGTGGCGCAGCACCAGCGCCCGCGGCCGGTAGCCCGCGACCACCCGGGTCGTATCCTCGAGGATCTCGCCCTTGGCGGCCGAGGAGAACTTGCCGGCGTCCTCGGTATAGATGACCTGGGCGCCGAGCCGCACCGCCGCGATCTGGAACGACATGCGGGTGCGGGTGCTCGGCTGGTAGAACAGCATGACCACGACCTCGTCGCGGAAGATCGGCTCCGGCCTGGCGTCGAGCAGGGCGGTGGTGCGCTCGTAGAGTTCCTCGAAGATGTCGGCGGTGAAGACCTGCGCCTCGAGGATGGATTTTCCGCGCAGCGACATCAGCGCGTCTCCGTCCGCAGCGTGGCGCCCGAGAGCCTGTGCCAATCGCGCTTGGGGCTCCAGACGACGTTGCCGCGGGCGAGATCGTCGGCCACGAAGGCCTCGTCCTGCGCATATTGCCTGAAGGGTTTCTGCACCACGGCGACCACCGGCAGGACCAGGCCGTCGCGCGGCACGTAGTCCTCGCGGACCACCTCGGACCGGTTGAGGAAGCACAGCACGCCCGCAACCTCGGCCCCGAAACTCTCGATCAGCGCCACCAGGGTCGAGGTCGTGGAGAAGTTGTTGCAGACGTCCTCCACGATGAACCAGCTCTCGCCCCGCCCCGGCTCGTGCCGGCTGAACACGAGGTCGGATGTTTCCCGAGCGCTGGCGCTCGCCAGCGCCGTGACCTTCTTCTCGGGATAGATGTATTGCTTCTTGTGGTCCGCCGCCAACTGGTACGCGAAGGCCTTGCCGCCTTCGGGAGCGCCGCAAAATCCTTGAGCCTCGTCGAGCAGCTTTGCGAGTCCGCGCGCGGCGAGCACGGTGTCGAGCCTGGCCGAGAAGATCGCCAGCAGCGCCGGATGACGCTCGGCCTGGGCGAAGTTGACATAGACGTCGCCGACATATTGCCGGCCCGTATGGTCGCGTGCGGCGTAGCCCACGAGCGGGCCGAGCCGCCGCCCTGCCGCGTCCTTCGGGCATTCGTAAAAGGCGCCGACGCCGCCCAGCAGGTCGAGCGGCGGCAGGGTTGCGTCCGGTGCTTCGAGGTCGGTCATGGGGCCGTCCTGTGGAGGTTGATGTCGTCGTGCAGCCGTGCCGCTTCGCGCCGCGCCGCCGCGGCGAAATCCTCGCCGCCCGAGGCAAAGATAATGGCGCGCGAGGCGCTGACCATCATGCCGCGCCCCCGGTCGTCGCGCCCCGCCGCCACGCTCCTGGCGAGGTCGCCGCCCTGGGCCCCTATGCCGGGGATGAGGATCGGCATGTCTCCGACGATGTGGCGGACCGCGGCGAGCTCCCGCGGATAGGTGGCGCCGACGACGAGCGAGCAATTGCCGTGTGCGTTCCACGCCGTTGCGACGCGTTCGGCCACGATCTGGTAAAGCGGGCGGCCCTCGACGAGGAGGTCCTGGAACTCGCCCGCGCCGGCATTGGAGGTCCGGCAAAGGATGATGCAGCCCTTGTCGGAGCGCTCCAGGAAGGGGCTCAGCGCCTCGCGGCCGAGGTAGGGGTGCAGCGTGATGGCATCCGCGTCGAGCCGCCCGAACGCCTCTTCGACATAGCCGACGTTGGTCGTGCCGATGTCACCGCGCTTGGCGTCGTATATTACCGGCACCTCGGGAGCGGTCTCCCGGATGCGCGTCGTCAATTCGCCGAGCGCCCAGGCGCCGTCCGCCCCCAGGGCTTCGAAGAAGGCGGCATTCGGCTTGTAGGCGCAGGCGAAATCCGCCGTGGCGCGCACGATCGCGGTGCAGAACTCCAGCGTGGCACGCGCTGCGGCCGACCGCTCGTGACGCGCCGCCGCTTGCGCCCGCACCGCGGCGGGAAGCCGCGCGGGGTCCGGGTCGAGCCCAACGCAGACGAAGCATCGTCGGTCCCAGCGGGCTTCGAGCAGGGTTCGAAACCGGCGCGCCGTCATAGGCGACGCGTCTCTTGAGCCAAGACCCGCCAGTGGAGGTCCTCGCCGGCCGCCATCGGCACGATCACGTCCCCGAGCGCCGGCACCGCCACCTCGGCCGGCACCGTCCAGGTCTGGCGGACCAGGGTGACGGTCTCCCGGTTCAGCGGATAGCCGTAGAAGGTCGCGCCGAACTCCGACACGAAAGGCTCCAGCGCGTCGAGCCGCCCGTGATCCTCGAACAGCGCGGCGAGCAGCGGCAGCGCCGCCTGGGTGTTCCACACCCCGCAGGCGGACGCCGCAGCCTCCTTGTTCCGGCGCAGGTGAGCCGCATCGTCGCCGCCATAGAAGAAGCGATTG